>JAPPED010000017.1 GCA_028824295.1 Rhodospirillales bacterium
GCCGTCCAATGCGCTCGCGAAAACGTCGTCCGGAACCGGGTAGCGCGCTGGGTGGACGTGGTCGAAGTCGACGGTTACGACGCGATTTCCAGCGTCTTCGACGTCGTGGCCGCCAACCTTTTTGCCGACCCGCTTCGGGCGATGGCGCCGGCACTGGCCCGCAGCCTGTCGGCGAGGGGTTACGCCGCGCTGTCCGGCCTGCTCGTACGCCAGCGGTTGCCGGTGCTGCGAGCCCACGTGGATCAGGGCTTGACCGTACGGCGTACCGTGCGGCGCGACGACTGGCTTACGTTCCTCCTGGCTCGTTCCAGCGCCGCTCGCTGACTTCGAGGCCGCCGGCCTCGCCCGAGGTCTCCGCCCGCTCCGGCACCAATGACGGGGCTTCGTCTCCAAACGCCAGCGCCAGCAACAGATTGATCTGGTAACGGGGAATGAGCAGGATCCGGTTGGGACGCCGCTCAAGCACGGTGTAGTAGGCGTATCCGGTGACCAACAGGTCACCGACCCGCAGCACCGCCAGCGGATCCCCGTTGAGACGATCGCGAAAGGTAAGCACGATGTCGGGCCGCTCGAGCCCGTATTCCACCAGTCGCCGGTCCGGCTTGATCGCGCGGTCGGCCAACATCCTTGCCGTAATCTCAAACTGCTCGGTGATCTGCGCCACATCCGGCTTGTCCGGCCTATCGCCGCTGTGGTCATGCGTGTGCCCGTCGACACCATGGTCATGAGCGTGGCTCACCTGAAACCAGCTTCCGTCCGGGTTCCGTTCAAAGTCGACGTGCCGGCTCTTCCAGGCCACAGTAACGGAACCGATGTCCGGCTCTCCGAACGCGAATACCGGGAACCTGCCCTCGGGCAGGTCGTCCAGTCCCTCCGGCCCGTGATCGTGCCCTTCGTGCGGCTGGGGCGGGGTTCGTTCCGTCTGCACGAGCGCTACGACCGCAACCAGCAGCAGCACCCAGACGAGAAAGGTTCGGCGGCTAAAGTTCGGTCGCTTCACCGCCGCCGCCACCAGATGACGGTACCGGCGAGAGCCAGCAGGGCCGGCCACAGGACCACCGCGAAGAAGAACGTCCCCTTCATCTCCCGGTTGGTCATGTTGATCTCGGGAAGATCATAGGTCCGGGGCTCGAGACCGATCAGATTTTCCTGCTCTGCCAGGTAGTTGACAATGTTCAGAAAGAGATTTCCGTTGCCCAGCAGATGGAAAAAGGAATTCTGCGCGAAGTCGGCGTCGCCTGCGACCACAATTCGCGATCGCAACGCGTCCGTCTCTTCAGTTTCATCGCCCAGACGCCGCGACGAGATCGCAACCAGCGTGAGCGGACCGGTTTGCTCTTCCGGATCTCGCTCGGCCCTGACCTGGTCGGTCTCCGCCCAGGAGGTCGGCGATGAATTCACCGCAGGAATGACCGCTGTTCCGGGAACCCTCTCGGACGTCGGCGCGAACGGCCGCACCCCTGGGTAGAAGGTCAGCGCCAGATCCCGAGTAATCTTGTGGTGATTGTAGGTCGTCACCGTTGGCGTTGAGACATCCGCCCAAAAGTACCTGGCATCGTCGATCACGATCGCGTCCATGGGGACGATGCCCCAGTCACGGACCAACGGCTCCAAACCGGTATCGACGAACGGGTCAAGCATGAAGAACGCGTTGTTTCCTTCCTCCAACCACGTGCGTATCGCCTCGACCTCACCCTGCAGCAACGCCGTCTTGGGACCCGCGACCACGAGAACCGAACAAGGTTCGAGGGACTCCGTAGCGCCTGCGAGGGTCACCTTGACGACCTCGTAATTGATCGTCTCCAGGGCGTTTCGCGCTTTCGCCATCCCGTGCCTCTCGTGCAGGACGAACTTGGCCCCGAGGCCGTGCGAATGACCCGGTGCCCCCTCCTGGTGATCGTGCGATTCGAGGCTGAAGGGATCGGCCTCCACATGGCCGTCCAGGAAGCAGATCCTCTGCTTGACGCCAAGCGACACCCGAAGAACGCCGTTGGCAATGTCGGTTTCCGTCGGACCGTGTACGAAGTGCCGCCGCCCCTCGCTCTCGAGCACCGCCGTGCCGGCAAACTGCACGCCTGCCCGCCGCGCCGCGGCCGGATTGAGGTTCGGATTGTGGAACTCGATCGTGACCTGCGGCGCAGCGTCGGCGAACAGTTCGTAGAGCTCCACTGTAGTACGCAGGGCGGAGTCGTAGAAAAACGTAATGTGCACTGGCGCGGGCAACCGCGAAAGCATGTCAACGGTTTGTTGGGACAGCGAATGAGAACCCTGCGTTGTAAGGTCGAAACGCAGGGGGACGCGTGACGCGAAAGCCCCGATGACCACCAGAACCGCACACGCGCCCACCGCAAACAGGGCGATTTCGCCACGGCGTCGCGTCATTCCGGCGCGCAGCCGGATCCTGAGGAAATAGCCGCCAACGACCGCGAGCGACAGCCCCCCCAGCCCGAGCAACACGCTCCCGGGGTTCCACTCGTTGGCAATCAGTCGGACGGCAACGGACCCGATGAGTGCCGCCACAGCGACCAGCAGCACCAGACCCGCGTGAAAGGGCCTCACCTCAGCGTCTCCACTCCAGAGCGCAGACGTTCAATATCAGCGCACCGGCCGCAAAGAGCACGAACAGCGCCAGCGACTCGAACCTGGCCAGTCCCTCGATGAACTCACCGAAGTGCCAGGCGAAGGAGACGTAGAGAAAAAGCTCTCGCAGGAATTGCACGGTCTGAAACGACTGCAAATGCCCGACAAACCAAAAGCCCAAGAGAATCGAAACAGTCACCAACGCGGCCACGATTTGATTCTCGGTCAAGGACGAGCAGAGCTGCCCGATTGCCAGGCAAGCGCTGCCCAGCAGCAGGAAACCCAGATAACCCGAGAAAATCGTGCTGGTTTCGGGCGCTCCAAACAGGTACAGCGGTACTAGGTCAAGCACTGTGCCCAACGCCATTAGGCCGAGCATCGTGAGCGCCCCGAGGTACTTTCCCAAGACCACCTGCCACGGTGCTAGCGGCAGCGTAGCCAAGAGCTCGTAGGTGCCCGCGCTGTACTCGGTCGCAAACAAGCGCATCGACACCACGGGCAACAGAATCACTGCCAGCAGACCCATGTTCTGGAACGTTTCCCGCATGGTCGCGAGACCGGAAACGAACAGGTTGTACGAAAAGAAATATCCTGTCCCGAGCAGGAACACCGCCAAGACGAAATACGCGATCGGCGACCGGAAGTAGAGTTTGATCTCCTTGCCGTAGACCGCAAACACTCCGTTCATGCCGCCCCCTCGACGTAGTGCAGGAACACGTCCTCCAGCGACGGGTCGTGCCGCTGCAGTCCCAGCAGGTCCCAGTCGCTGGTCACCACCCTTGCGATAGCCGCCTCAACGTTGCCGCTTGAGTCGACTGCACAGTTGACCGTGTACGGGTCCTGTCGATCGTCCACGTCGACCCGGATCACGCCGCTGATATCGAACAGCCGCTCCTTGAGGTCGGATAGTTCACAAGCTGCCACCTGCAACTCAACCCGGTTGGCTCGTCCCACTGCCGTCGCCAATCCCGCCGGAGAATCGATGGCGAGCAGCTGACCGTGGTGCAGGATGGCGATCCGGTCGCAGAGCAAAGTCACCTCCGGCAAGATATGGGTACTCAGCAGGACGGAATGGTCGTGGCCGAATGAACGGATGACTTCGCGGGTTTCCGAAATCTGCCCGGGGTCCAGTCCCGACGTTGGTTCATCGAGGAGCAGGACCTCAGGTTGTCCGAGCAGGGCCTGGGCCAAGCCGAGTCGCTGGCGATACCCCTTCGATAACTTGTAGACCTCGCTTCGGGCAACCGCTTCGAGGCGGCAGGCGGAAATGACGCGATCAAGCTGGCTGGCGGTGTCGGCACGACGCACCCGCTTGGCGCGGGCCACAAAGTGCAGGTAGCCCAGGACGTCGAAACTCTCGTAGAGCGCGGGACGCTCCGGCGCGTACCCGACCGCGGCCGCGCTTTCCGTGGGCGAACTGATCACGTCGTGGCCGGCAACGGTCACCTGACCTGAGGTCGGCGCGAGGTAGCCGGCGATCATCCGGAGGGTGGTGGTCTTGCCGGCGCCGTTCGGCCCCAAGAATCCGACGATCTCGCCCTGGCCCACGTGAAACGAAACACGGTCAACGACCGTTCGTTCACCATAGGTCTTGGTCAGACTATGAAGTTCGACTGGATGGGACACGGGGAATCAAGGAAGCCGATGGCCCGGCGCTGGACCACGGGGACCAATGCCGGAACAAAAAAGAAGAGGCCCTCCCCACGGATGGGGAGAGCCTCTCTCGATGGAAGATCGCTGGACGTCAGTCGTACCAGTTCTCGCCCATGCTGTCGTACTGTTTGATGGAGTGACCGAACCAGAGCTGGCCGTTCTGGATGTCGGCCATCATCTTCAACCGGTTCACGGAGTCGAAGTAGTCCAGGATGCTGTAGTTCAGACCAGCCGGGTGCCCTTCAAGGTTCTCTTCCATCCAGATAGCGTCCTGGGAGAGAACGACCGTACCGGTGTTGGCCAACTCAAGCCGGACGGACTGATGGCCCAGTGTGTGACCCGGCGTGCTTAGGACCATGACCGTACCGTCGCCGAACAGATCCATGTCACCGTCGATGGCGTGGTAGTTGAACTCGCGGGCCTCGTCATAGTCGCCAACCACGTGGGCACCGCTCGGGCGCTGGAACTTCTCAGGCCACCAAGCCTGGTAGAGCTCACGCTTCTGAATCACGTGAATCGCGTCCGGGAACATCTCGATGTTGCCGATGTGGTCAAGGTGCGAGTGCGAGGTAATGACGACCTTCACGTCGCTCGTGCTGTACCCAAGCTTCTCAAGCTGCTGGTCGATGACATCGCCTCGGGTCTGGCTCGGCAGCAGGAAATCGCAGTTCCCCTGGGCCCAATGCGAGGCGCAGTTGCCGTCGGAGATCGCCACGTTATTCCCGGTGTCGTATACCACCAGTCCCTTGGGATGATCGATCACCCACATGTTGATGGGGATCAAAATGTCGCGGGCTTCCGGATACGTCGGAATCAAACCCTGAATATTGAATGGACCGAACTTGCCGCTAGCAGTCCAATAGACTTTCACGGATCCGTGCGCGTCTGCCAAAGCACTGCCTGCCGCAAAACCGCACACTGCCAAGACGGCCAACGCCGAAGCGAATCGCCTCATAGAACATCTCCCTCAGTGGGCCGCCGGCATCTGCGCCCGCCAGACGCAGCCTAAGCGGCCTGCGTCCACCGATCACAGAACTAGATTCCTGCGCCCGGAGGTCGCATCATCAAAGGCAGGCGGATATCTGTCAAGCGGGCCTTCGACGACCGCCACCGCCCGAGCTGCCAAATCGGGTCGCCGGTGTCGGGATGGCGCTCCCTGCGTGCGAAGCTACACGCACCAGGCAGCGAGTCCATCAGACGTTCAGTGCTCCGGCGGCACTGATGCCTTCATCCGTCAACAACCCTTGCACCATGGCACACAACTCGGGGAGATCCGCCTCCCGGTAGGTCTCGCATCGGGTAACCACGGCCGCCTCCGTGTTGGAAGCACGGAGCAACCACCACCCTTGCTCGGTACAGACCCGTACGCCATCCAGGGTGTTTGGCGAGATCCCGCGACGAGTCACTGCATCGCAGACCGAGCGGACGACTTCGAACTTCCGGGTGTCCGGGCACGGGATGCGAATCTCCGGCGTGCTGAACGTGCGCGGCAGCTCCGCGCAACGTTGCGCCAAGGTCGGTCCGTGACTCAACGCGCGAAGAAGCCGAACCGCAGCGTAAAGCGCGTCGTCATAGCCGGGATGCTCGTCAGCGAAAAAGATGTGGCCCGAAAGTTCACCGGCGAAGAGCGCCTCTCCGCTCTGTACTCGCGCCCGCATATGTGCATGGCCGGTTGGCCCGAGACGCGGCCGCCCTCCGAGTTTCGAGATGTGACGAAACACCGTTTCGCTGGTCTTGACATCCGCCAACACGGCAGCTCCCGGCGAATCGGTCAGGACGTCCACGGCAAAAACGCAGAGCAAATGGTCCGGCGACACGACCTGGCCTGCGCCGTCTACGACACCAAGTCGGTCCCCATCCCCATCGAAGGCCACGCCCAGATCGAGACGTTTGGCCAGTACTGTGGCCGCGAGCTCAGACAAGTTCTCGGGTTTCGACGGGTCAGGATGGTGCGCCGGGAATCGGCCGTCGACGGCGCCGTTCAAGATGTGATGTTCGCCAGGAAGGAGAGCCGTAAGGTGCTGGAGGAGCGCGCCCGCTGCGCCGTTTCCCGCGTCCCATGCCACCCGGAGCGGGCGCCCCTTGCCTGCAAGCCCGTCCGCTAGGGACGCCGCGTACGCCGCCCGGATTCCAAGGTCTTCTACCGCGCTGCGCCACGGGTTGCGAGGAAGCCGCGCAGGTTGGGTCAGCGCCCGGATCGAATCACCGAAGAACGGTGCTCCGCCGAGCGATAGCTTGAAACCGTTGTGTTCCGGCGGATTGTGCGATCCGGTAACCACGACGGACCCGTCGGCAGCCAGACGATGATCGGCAAAATGCACCATGGGCGTCGGGCCGACCCCGATCCGCATCACGTGAGCGCCAACTTCACGGAGTCCCTTGACGAGTGCGCTCTCAAGTGCGGGCGACGTCAGCCGACCGTCACGACCCACCACGATTCGGCACGACGTTCGCTCAGCCAAGACACGGATTCCAAACGCCTGACCGAGCGCCCGCGCGTCCGCGCACCCCAGGGTCTCGCCGACGATTCCGCGGATGTCATAGGCTCTCAGGATCGACGGATGAAACCGGTGGCGCATTGCGATGGCCTGGCGCTTCATGAGCCTGCGGCTCGACGACGTGTCGCTTCACCCGTCGCGCCTGGACCATCGATCAAGTAGGCTTCGACGTAATCGCTCCCCATCAGTTGCGCCAGGTCACGCCTGTTCCCCGTCCATCCCTGACAGGAGCGCGCGGACCGAAGTAGCCACGACTTCACTGAGCGACGGATCCGCAAGTGTCACGGCCACACCCGCTGCAACCATCCCGGCGGGATTCCCGCAGTCAAATCGCCGTCCTTCGAACCGTACCGCGTGGACCGGCGTGGTCCCGATCACAGCAGCGATCGCGTCGGTCAGCTGCAACTCGCCACCGGCGCCGGGCGCCAACATCGGCAGCGCTGCACACACTTCGGGAGAGAGCACGTAGCGGCCGACTACTGCCAGTTGGGACGGCTCCATTCCCGGTACCGGTTTCTCGACGAGACCCTGCACCTCCACCACGGTGCCGTCATCGACGCCGGGTGCGACCACCCCGAACTTCCGGAGTTCCTCCCGAGGAAGGCTGGTCACGGCCAGCACCGTGCCGCCCAGTTGGTCGTGGACGTCCAGCAGCTGACGCAGACACGGCGCACAACCCAGAATGAGATCATCCGGCAGGATCACGGCATACGGACCTGGTCCAAACGCCTGGGTCGCGCAGCCAACGGCGTGGCCGAGTCCAAGCGGCTCCGCCTGCTCGACGGCGGTCAGCCGTTTGCCAAGGGTCGCCAGCATCCGGACCTCAGCGTGCGCTTGGGAACGTCCCCGCGCCGCCAGAGCCGCCTCGAGTTCCTGGTCGCGCTCGAAGTGCCGCAACGCCAGATCCCGTCCTGGAGCCGCTACCAGCACCACTCGTTCGATCCCGGAATCGAGCGCCTCCTGGACGGCGTACTGAACCAGTGGTCGCCCGGCCACCGGCAGCATTTCCTTGGGCACTGCCTTGGTCGCCGGAAGAAAACGTGTACCGAGCCCTGCGATCGGAAGGATGGCGGTCCTGACGGAACCAGGGGCACTGGCTAACCGTGACACCTGGCGACATCCTGAATGTGTACTTCGGCGCGCCTCTCGCCTCGCCAGGTCGAAACCTGCACGTGGCCGGCGATGTCCAGTGGCCGACCTCGCAATAAGGCGTTGCCAACCGGAGTTCCCTCGCTCCGGAACGCGATCGCCTTCACCCGGCCACGGGTCTCATCGGCGAGGAGACAGCTGACGTGCCCGGAACCCACGATGCGGGCGTGAACAGGAAAAACCCTCGGAAAGGCGAAGCATGGCCACGGATTGCCGACCCCGAACGGTCCGGCCCGTTCCAGCTCCGTTCCCAACGCAACGTTGGCGCCGGACACCGCCAGGACGCCGTCAAGCAGCAGGTCACCCTCGGCGGGACTCGGCTGCCGGGCCTGCGCTATCTCGTCATTGAGAAAGGTGACCAGAGCTCCCAGGCAGCCGCTGCTCCCGGTGAAGCCGGCCGCCATGGGATGGCCTCCCCCTTTCTCCAATAAGCCCGCTCGCCGAGCCCGGATCACGGGCGTGCCAATGTCGATGTTGTCGAGCGAGCGAGCCGAACCCCTTAGCTGATCTCGCTCACGGACGCACACAACCGCAGGCCGCCGAAACCGATTCACCAGGCGACTTGCGACGATCCCGATGACTCCGGCATGCCATCCCTCGCCGACGACGATCACCACCGGACCCGCATCGGAACCGAGCGCTTCGGCCTGAGCCACGGCCTCGTCGTACGCTTGCGCCTCCAGCGACTGACGGCGCCGGTTCAGGTCCTCAAGCAGGCCAGCCACGCGAACTGCTTCTTCCGGGTCGTCAGTTTCGAGAACGCGCAAGCCCAGCGCCGGATCGCCGACCCTGCCGGCGGCATTGATCCGGGGGCCGTACACGAAACTGAAGTGCGATGCCTGCGGGGGCTCCTCCAGGCGGGCAGCGGCGGCAATGGCACGGAGACCGGGATTGCCGCCGCACGCGAGGATCTCGATGCCACGGCGAACCAGGTCCCGGTTCGCGCCCGTCAACGGGGCGAGATCGCAGACGGTACCGAGCGCCGCCAAGTCGAGGAACGACTCCGGCTCCGGCAGGAGGCGGTCCCGCACGCCACGGCGAACCAGTTCCCGGTGCAGGCGGTCGATCAGCAGCCAGGTGAGACCGCTCGACGTCAGCATCCCCAGTCCGCTCGTGTCGTCACCGCGATTGGGATTCACAATGGCCGCCGCTGGCGGCAGCTCGGCTTCAGCAACGTGATGGTCAACCACAATGACCGGGATCCGTTGATCCGCCGCATGCCGCAGCGGAGCGAACGCGGTGATGCCGCAGTCAACGGTTACGACCAGCTCCGCTCGGGCCGCCCGGAAGCGGTCGATCGCGGCTACGCTGGGACCGTATCCCTCCGCGACCCGATCCGGAATGTGCGTGACGGTTGTCACCCCCGCTGCCCGCAAGTAGCGGACGAGCTGGGCGGTGGACGCCGCGCCGTCAGCGTCGTAGTCGCCGAGAATCCCGACGCGCCGCCGCTGCGTCACGGCGTCCGCCAGAAAGGCCGCCGCACGATCCAGATCGAGTACCGAACCCACGCCCGGCGGGTGCGGCATGCCCGCCAGACGCAGCCAGCCATTTGCTTCGTCCGGCGCGACGCCGCGGCCGACTAGGAGGCGGGCCAATCCATCGGATACCCCCGTCGCCCGGACGACCGCCGCCACCGCCTGTTCGTCGGCGGCGCGGTAGCGCCAAATTCTCCCTGAGAGGGACCGCCCGGGTGCTGCGGGTCCTGCATTCACGCCGGCACCGGGTAGGTGGCCTGACGTCGTTCCCAGCGACCATCGGAAGCGTAGACACGGCTGTCGCACGCGACGAAGTTGGCTGCCTGCCGCGGGCCCTGCACGAGCGGCCCGTCGGTGACCCCGGTAACGATCAGGACCGTGCCCGCGGAGGCAAGTTCCGATCGGTCGTACACCCGGTCAAAGTCGCGGATACCGACCCGAGCCGCGCGAGCGCGCTCGCTGTCGTCGCGAAATACAAGCCGGCCCAGCATCGCCCCGCCCGTGCAGGCCAACGCCGCCGCCGCCAACACCCCCTCCGGCGCGCCCCCGACCCCCATGTAGACGTCAACGGGCGAAGCGGAGTCGGCTACCTGAATGATTGCCGCCACGTCCCCATCGCTGATCAGTCGCAAGCGAGCTCCGGTCTCCCGAACCGCGTAGACGAGATCGGCATGACGATCCCGGCGCAAGACGCAGACGGTCACATCTTCAACTTTGCAGCCCTTGGCCTCGGCAATGCGTTCCAGATTGTCAGCCGGAGAATCGTCGAGCCGGATGAGGCCTTCCGGATAGCCGGGGCCAACCGCAAGCTTTTCCATGTACACATCCGGAGCGTGCAGCAGACTTCCGCGTGCCCCCGCAGCGAGGACTGCCAACGCACCGGGCGCGTCGGTAGCGCAGATGGTCGTGCCTTCCAGCGGATCGACCGCGATGTCGAGCTCCGGCCCTGTCCCGGCCCCGACGGCTTCACCGACATAGAGCATGGGGGCAGAATCGCGTTCTCCCTCGCCAATGACGACGGTTCCCGACATCGGCACGGACTGGAGTTGCCGCCGCATCGCATCCACTGCGGCCTGGTCCGCCGCTTTCTCGTCGCCACGGCCTCGCCACGCCGCCGCCGCCATGGCCGCTGCCTCGGTCGCCCGAAGAAGATCATCCAGGAGCCCGTGCATGACGCCTGGGGCCGAAGGAGTCACGCAGCGCCCCGCGCGGTCCGAACGCCAACGTCCGAGCGATCCAGAAATTGTCGAATGTTGCGGCAGGCCTGCCGGATGCGCTGTTCGTTTTCCACCAGGCTGATCCGGACCCAGCCCTCCCCGCCCAGACCGAAGCCCGCACCCGGTGACACCGCGACCCGGGCCTCCGCCAGCAGCTCCTTTGCGAAAGCGAGGCTGCCTGCACCCTGGAATGCCGTCGGCAGCCGCGCCCACACGAACATCGTCGCGACCGGCGGATCGACATCCCAACCGGCGCGCTGCAATCCGCCCACCAACGTGTCTCGGCGGCGGCGGTAGATTGCGCGGACCGAATCGACGTATTCCTGAGGGCCATTGAGCGCTGCGGTCGCTGCCACCTGAATCGGCGTGAAGGCGCCGTAGTCCAAGTAGGACTTGATTCGAGTCAACGTGGCGACAAGGTGCGGGTTGCCGGCAGCGAACCCGATTCTCCAGCCAGGCATCGAGTAGGTCTTGCTCAGCGAGGTGAACTCGACTGCAAGCTCCTTGGCACCCGGCACTTGCAGGATTGACGGCGGCGGTGGATCATCAAAGTAAATCTCAGCGTAGGCGAGATCGGACAGGATCCAGACTTCGTGTCGCCGACAGAGGTCCACGATGGCCTCCAAGACCTCAAGCCCCACCACTGTGGCCGTCGGATTCGCAGGAAAGTTCACCGTGACCGCCTTGACTCGGCCGGCGCCAGCCTCCAGCGCCTTCGCCAGCTCGGTAACGAAGTTGCGACCGGGCCCGACGGGCACGCCGCGGATGCCAGCCCCCGCCAGCACGAACCCGTACGGATGAATTGGATAGCTGGGATCGGGGACCAGGACGAGATCCCCAGGCTCGGTGATCGCGGTGGCCAAGTGGGCAAAACCTTCCTTGGATCCCAATGCCACGATTACCTCGCGCTCGGGATCCAGCGTGACGTCGAACCGACGCTGGTAATAGCCCGCTACCGCTCGCCGGAGACCGCGGATACCGCGCGAGGCGGAATAACGGTGCACGCGCGGATTCCGAACCGTCTCGATGAGCTTCTCGACAACATGATCCGGGGGTGCGAGATCGGGATTGCCCATCCCAAGATCGATGACGTCCTCGCCGGCCGCCCGCGCAGCGTCTTTCATCGCGTTCACCTCGGCGAACACGTACGGAGGCAGCGCCTGGATTCGCTCGAACTCGCGCGGGGAGGGAATTTGCTTCATCGGCCAGTCGTTCCGGTCAGGCCGCCCGATCTTCGAGCCGGTCCGAGATTGTGCACGAGGCTTCGCGCCCCGCCCAATCGTTGATGGCCGACCTTGCAGCACACCATGGCACAGACAACCCGGGAACGATTCTCGGTTCGGTTACGGCGCCAAGGTACCAGCTAACAGACCAATGTCTTCCGACAGGCCCAGCATCACGTTGGCGTTTTGCATGGCCTGCCCAGCGGCTCCCTTGAGCAGGTTGTCCAGTGCGCAAATAAGCACTGCCTGGCCGCCACGGCCGGCTGCCACGCCGATGTGTGCCTGATTGGACCCTCGCACCTCTCGCGTCGCGGGAACAACCCCCGGCGGCAGGACCTGCACAAAGGCCTCGGCAGCGTACGCGGCCTCCAGGCACGCCTGCAGATCCGTGACGGCCACGTCGGGGCACGGATTGACGTAGATGGTCGTCAGAATACCGCGATTCATCGGCACAAGGTGCGGAACGAACGTGACCTTGACGTCGGCGCCGGCAACGCCCGACAACTCCTGCTCGATCTCCGGCGTGTGGCGGTGCCCGCCAAGTCCGTAGGCTCGAATGCCTTCGGAGACTTCGGCGAACAGCAGGTCTTCCCGCAGTGCCCGTCCAGCTCCCGAAACCCCCGACTTGGAGTCAATCACGATGGGCTCGAGTTGGATCAGGTCGGCCGACAAGAGGGGAAGCAGGGGCAGGAGCGCTGACGTCGGGTAGCAGCCCGGACAGGCCACCAGCGAGGCGGACCCGATCGCCGCACGGGCGTGCTCGGTCAGACCGTAAACGGCGTCACGCTGCAATTCCGGCGCCAGATGGGGAGTGCCGTACCACTCGGCGTAGCTCGCGAGATCACGGAGCCTGAAGTCCGCAGAAGTATCAACCACGCGAACCGAGGGAACGAGGCGCGCAGCGGTCTCCTGAGTCGTGCTGTGGGGAAGGCAGCAAAACACCAGCGCACACCCGGAGCCATCGAACTCGTCGACGTCAACAAATGGCGGCAGGTTCAGGCCACTCAGCCGGGGGAAAAGTGTCTCCGGAGGGACCCCGGCCTGGCGCTTTGCCCCAAGGGCCGCGATCTCCAGTCGGGGATGCCCGAGCGCCAGCCGGAGCAATTCCGCGCCAACGTACCCGCTGGCTCCCAAGATCGCGACGGGGAACCGATCAGTCATGTGCTAAGGCCCGGCGCGTCCGCGCCACGTCAACAGTAAGGTCAGCAGCCGGCCGCGCAAGCCGGAGCGGATCAGCGCTTGGAGAACTGGAAGCTTCGGCGCGCCTTCGGGCGCCCGTACTTCTTTCGTTCCACTCGACGAGCATCCCGGGTCAGCAGTCCGTGCGCACGAAGCTTGGGGCCGAGCGCTGGCTCGCGTGCGGCGAGGGCTCGGCTGATACCGTGCCGGATTGCCCCTGCCTGCCCTGAAGTTCCGCCACCGCGGACCGTGCAGACGACGTCGACTTCGTCCTGACGCTCGGACACCTGAAGCGGCAGTCGCAACAGCGCCAGATGCCCCGCCCGTGGAAAGTACTCTTGCTGGGGTTTGCCGTTAACCGTGATCCGTCCCTTGCCCGCCATCACCCAGACACGTGCCACGGAGCTCTTGCGCCGACCTGTGCCGTAACTCCGCGCTTTGGCGGCAGGTGCCGCCGGACCAGAGCCGACCACCGGGGCGGAAGTTAGCGTGTCAGTCATTGGAAGATTGCCGTAGGTTCTTCGAATTCAGCGCCGCCAGATCGACCGGCACCGGCTGCTGGGCCGCATGCGGATGGTCCGGACCAGCGTACACGTGCAGCTTGCGCAATTGTTCCCGACCCAGCGGACCCTTCGGGATCATCCGACGCACCGCGAGTTCGATGACCTGTTCGGGGCGCCCGCCTGCGAGCAGGTCCCCGTAGCGCCGCGACCGAATGCCGCCCGGATATCCGGTGTGCCAGTAGTGCAGCTTGTCACGGGATTTAACGCCGGTCAGCGCCACCTTCTCCGCGTTGACCACGACGATGTTGTCGCCGCAGTCCAAATGCGGCGTGTACATCGCCTTGTGCTTTCCGCGGAGCCGATTGGCGATGAGACTGGCCAGCCGTCCAAGGACAACTCCTTCGGCATCGATCAGATGCCAAGCACGCTTAATCTCCGCCGGGCGGGCGGTATATGTACGCATGGAAGGTCCTAGGGGAACGTGCAGTGCGGTGCAACTAGCTTGGCTGCACCGCCACAACGCCGCAACCGGGCGCCTATGTCTAGCCCCGGCCAAGGCCGCTGTCAACGCAGGCCGAAGGAGCGGCACCCGTCCAGGAAACGCCACAAGAGTGGTAGCGGGGGAGGGACTTGAACCCCCGACACGCGGATTATGATTCCGCTGCTCTAACCA
>JAPPED010000018.1 GCA_028824295.1 Rhodospirillales bacterium
CGCCGCGGGAGAGGAGGTTGTCACCAGCGGCCAGTTCATGCTCGATTCCGAGGTCAGCCTCAGGGGCGGACTCGCGCGCCTGGAGGCACCGCCAGCCATGCTTGCCGGGCCGGATACGCCGCTGTCGGAGCTCCCGGTCGACGCCACGACGCTCGCTGAAATCGATCATCTTGTCGACATGGCGCTGTATTTCCATGAGGCATTGGTCGACGACTACCGGATCGATCCGTATTTCGTCGATCCGGCCCTCCAGATCGGCGATTCTCTCAAGGTTCGTTTTGGCAACACGCGCCTGGTACCGATCATCGAGAACGCCCAAGCCGCCCTGCGTGCAGCCAAGGAATCGATGGCCGGCCAAGCGCTTGCCGGCGATCTCGCATCGCTCATGGCCGCGCTTGAGAGTTGGCTCCTGGAGGGGGCGCCCGCGCACTACGACACGCTTGGGCTCCGTCTTTACGTCGAGGACGAAACCGACCGCCTGTGGCTACAGCTGGGTGACCCCCCCGCCAATCCGTACGGCGCCAACTCGGCGACCGTCGTCGAATGGCCCGACCTGATGGCCGGCATGGATGAGGTCGCAGTGAGCACGGAACGCGCACCCGTCGATCCGCACGCCGGTCACAGGCGCTGACCTTGACGACCGTGGAAGGTCACGACCGCCTGACCGGCCGCGATCCTTCCCGTTCGGCCGTGGCCCGGCTGATCGCCTGGTCGATCGAAAACCCCGTCATCGTGCTGATGCTGGCCGGCGCGCTCGGGGCCGCCGGGTGGCTGGCCATGGAGCGGACCCCGCTCGATGCGATTCCCGACCTCACGGACACCCAGGTCATCATCCGCACCGACTTCCCGGGGCAATCACCGCAGATCGTCGAGGACCTGGTGACGTATCCGCTGTCCACCAATCTGCTCGGCCTGCCGCGCACCAAGGACGTGCGCGGCTCCTCCATGTTCGGCACGAGCTTCGTCTATGTGATCTTCGAGGACGACGTCGACCTCTACTGGGGCCGGGCCCGGGTGGTCGAGGCCCTCTCCAGGCTGGGGTCGGAGCTGCCCCCCGGGGCCACGCCGCAGATCGGCCCCGACGCAACCGGCGTCGGGTGGATCTTCCAGTACGCGCTGGTCGACCGAAGCGGCCGGACCGACCTCGCCGAATTGCGTTCGTTGCAGGATTGGTTCCTGAAGCTGGAGCTCGCCGGCGTCGAAGGCGTGGCAGAGGTCGCGTCGGTCGGCGGGTTCGTGCGCGAGTATCAGGTGCTGATCGATCCCAACCAGCTCCGCGCCCACGACATCTCCATCCGCCGCATCGTGGCGGCCGTTCGGGCAGCTTCCAGCGAGGTCGGCGGCCGGGTGCTCGAGCAAGGTGAAAGCGAGTTTGTCATTCGGTCCTCGGGCTACGTGAAGGACCGTTTCGATCTCGAACGGGTGGTCATCCACGCGGAAGACGGCACGCCGGTGACTCTTGCCGACATTGCCCGCATCGTGGAGGGACCGGCGCTTCGCCGCGGCATCGTCGAACTAGATGGCGAGGGTGAGACGGTTGCCGGAATCGTGATCATGCGTGACGGCGAGAACGCCCTTGACGTGATCAATCGGGTCAAGGCGAAGCTCGCCGATCTCGAGCGCGGGCTTCCCGACGGCGTGGAAATCGTCACTGTCTATGACCGGGCGCCGCTGATTTCCGGCGCGGTGGAATACCTGGAACGCAAACTGCTGGAGGAAGGCCTTGCGGTCGCCATCGTGATCGTCGTCTTCCTCCTGCACTTGCGTGCCGCCTTCGTCGTCATCATCACGCTCCCGCTGGGCGTGCTGGGCGCATTCCTGATCATGTCCGCGCAGGGCGTGACGGCAAACATCATGTCGCTCGGCGGCATCGCGATCGCCATCGGCGCCATGGTGGACGCTTCCATCGTGATGGTGGAGAACTACAGCCGCAGGCTCGGGGAGCTGGGTCCGCGACCGGCCCCCGAACAGCGCCGCCGGGTACTGCTTCACGCCGCGCAGGAAGTCGGGCCGGCGCTGTTCTTCTCGCTGCTCATCATCACGGTGTCGTTCCTGCCGGTATTTGCGCTCACCGGCGAGAGCTACCGCCTGTTTTCTCCGCTCGCCTACACCAAGACCTACGCGATGGCGTTCGCAGCCATCCTGTCGGTCACGCTCGTGCCCGTACTGATGCACTGGCTGCTCCGCGGCCGAATGGTTCCGGCGCAGTGGAACCCCCTCAACCGGATTCTGGTTTGGCTCTACCGGCCCTTGCTCTACGTGGCACTCAAGTTGCGGTGGCTCACCGTACTTGTCGCCGTGGCTCTCACGGCGACCGTGATCGTGCCGCTGAGCAAGCTCGGGTCGGAATTCATGCCCGCCCTCTACGAGGGGGAACTCCTCTATATGCCGACGACCCTGCCCGGTGTGTCGTCGACCAAGATGCGGGAGATCCTGGGCCAGACCAACCGCGTCATCGCCACGGTGCCCGAGGTCGAGAGCATCTTCGGCAAGGCCGGTCGCGCCGACACCGCCACCGATCCGGCACCCCTCACCATGATCGAGACCTGGATCCGTCTCAAGCCGGAAGCGGCCTGGCGGCCCGGGATGACGGCGGATGGAATCATCGAGGATCTGAATTCGCGTCTGCAGATGCCAGGCCTCGTCAACTCCTGGGGCTATCCGATCAAGATTCGCATGGACATGGTCTCGACGGGGGTACGCACCCCCATCGGGATCAAGATCACAGGCGATGATCTCGAGACCATCGAACGCATTGCGCGCGAGGTCGAAGCCGTAGTCGCGACCATCCCGGGCACGCGCTCTGCATTCGCCGACCGAGTGCTCGGCGGCAAGTACCTGGAGATCACGCCCGATCGATCGGAGCTCGCCCGTCGCAACATCGACATCGGTACGTTCCAGTCGGTGATCCAGACGGCGCTCGGCGGAATGAAGCTCGCGGAAAGCGTCGAGGGGCGCGAGCGTTACGACATCATGCTGCGGTACGATCGGGCGTTTCGCGAGACCCCTGAAGACCTTGAGGACATCCTGGTTCCCACGCCATCCGGCGCGCACATCCCGCTCGGGGAACTCGCAACGGTCACGTTCACCGAGGGACCGCCGATGATCCGTTCGGAAAACGCCCGTCTCACCGGCTGGGTGTTCGTCGATATCGCCGGACGTGACCTTGGCGGCTACGTCGCGGAGGCACGGGGGGCCGTTGCGCAGGCGGTCGACCTTCCCCCGGGGTACGCCGTCGGGTGGTCGGGGCAGTACGAGCAGCTGGAAGCGGCGAACGAGCGGCTGAACGTCGCGATTCCGTCTGCCGTGGCCCTGATTTTCCTGCTTCTGATGCTGCATTTCGGCCGACTCGACCGGATCCTCATGATCATGCTGTCGCTGCCCTTTGCCCTGATCGGCGGCCTCTGGGCCGTGTGGCTGGCCGGCTACAACCTGTCGGTGGCCGTCGCGGTGGGTTTCATCGCGCTGGGGGGCATCGCCGTGGAAACCGCGGTGGTCATGCTGCTCTACATCGATCAATGGGTGCGAGCGGACAAACCGACCACCAAGGAAGAGCTGTTCCTCGCCATCCGCCTTGGCGCCGCCCTGCGAGTGCGCCCGCTCCTCATGACGGTCATCACCGTGCTGGCGGGGCTGGCGCCAATTTTTCTCACAGACGGCCTGGGGTCGGACGTGATGCGGCGAATCGCGCTGCCGATGATCGGCGGCACCATCTCCACCATCGTGCTGACCCTGTTCGTCATTCCCGCGATCTACTACCTGTGGGTTGAGCGATCGCTGCCAGCGCACCCCAAGACGGCCGCCCAAGGCTTCGATGCGCTTCCCGCCAAACCGCAAGGAGACACTGCATGACCCGACTACTGACGACGCTTTCCGTGCTCGCCTTCGTGGCAGCGACCGCTTCCTCTCTTCAGCCGGCTCGCGCCCAGGAAGGATCTTCCCAGGACAGGGCGGTCGGCTCGGAGACGCTCTACCTCCTCGCCGAGAACCATGAAGCCGGGCATGCCGACCATGGGAGCGGTGCCGCGGACAGCCGTATCGCACACGGCACGGGCGTCATCCATGCGATCGATTCGGAAAGCCGATCATTGACAATTGATCACGAGCCCATCGACGAAATCGGCATGGGCGCCATGACCATGGGCTTCGGCGTGGTGGGCGCCGTCGACCTATCCGGGCTCTCCGAAGGCGACCCCGTTGCTTTCCAACTCAAGCGAGGCCGGGACAATTCCTACCGCGTCACTGCGATCTGCAACCGCGATACCCACGGCCCCGACTGCCTGGCAGGGAGTTCCGATGAGTAGTGCCCTGGCCGCCGCTCGCGCGCAGACGCGACCGGGCGTCACCCGGTTCACGTCTCCTCCCGAAACGACGTCACGCCGGGGGGCCTGGCATGCCATCCCGTCAGTCTGCGCACTCGTGGCGGCAGTTGTACTGGTGGCCGCACAGGCCAGCGCCGAGTCGTTGGTCGAGCACAGCAACATCGTGGCCGGGGATGTGCTAGACACGGCTCCCGCTGCCTTCGAAATCCGCTTTGCCCAACGCGTGATGCTTGATCAGGCGAGCCTCCAATTGGATTCAGGCGACATCGTGGAACTCACCGTTCCCTCACCCATGACGGAGCGGGCGACGTTCGCGATTCCCCTGCCCGAACTACGCGACGGGGACTACGTGCTCAACTGGCGGATTACGGTACCCGGGGACCGCGTCACGCATGCTCGAGTCGATTTCATCGTGGTGGGGTACCACGATCATTCCGAGCATGACCATTCCGACCATTCCCACTAACCGTCAAGCGAAGCCAGCCTGATCAACTGAGCAGCACCTGCGTCGAGGCCAGCGGGTCGCATGCAGGCGGTCCACGCCCCATCCGCACGGGCCGCTTCGACGCAGCCCCGTGCTCCCAATCCCCGTTCGCGGCCCGTTCACGCCTAATAGGCGTACCGCAGAGACACCCGGATGCCATGACCCTGGAGCCTGGCTCTTGTCGGTGCCAGGTCCAGCACCAGAGGCTCCCTGCTTCCGTCCCGCCAGATCACCCTGCCTTCCCCTCTTTCGGTCTCGAGAAACCCCGCATCCGTGTACCGCCATGCCACGTCCAGGCTCGCCGTGTCGCCCAGCGGGATCGCCATTCCCGCCGTCAGCATCCAGACCCTGCCGGTCCAGGCACCGCCCGGCACCACGGTCGTGGTCCTCGGGAATGTCTGCAGCATTTGCCGCACCACATTCCGACCGGCACCGAAGCCGGCACCGACAAACGGCCGGCCCGACCGCAAATTCCCTATCTGGACCGGCGGCAAGTCCAGATAGGCGGACATCAGGCCGGACCACGACGAGACCCCTGCCTCCACCGACTGCATGCGACCGGGTGCAAGGAAATTGGCCGTACCCCGGAACGTGTGGTGCGGTCGATAGTCGACCGAGAGCTCCAGCCGCGCCGTGGAGGTCACGGTCCGACCCCAGCCCACCTCGAACGCCGAGGTGCCTCCGAAGCCGCCGACCGTGCTGAGCACGTCTCCGTTCTTGCCCGGGCCACATCCATAGAGCGCAGCGGGGGACTCACTCCGACAATCCGTATCCAGAAACCTCGTGTCGGACAGTTGGTCCAAGCCCACACCGAGCCGGAAGTACGTATGGTTGTCCGCCGCAGCCGCAGGCATGCCTGCTACTAGAAGCAGGAGAGCGACTGCAAAAACAACGATATCTGCGTGCTTCTTCATGGCAAGATGCAGGGTGGAGCCATCGACACCCGACGCTCAGCCGGGACGGCTGCCAATCGAACCATGGACTGATCCCCGGCGGCTGGTTTTGGCGAACCGGGGCGCACCTTAGCCGACCGCGGTAACCGCTGCGCTCCCGCCGGACCGCGCCGTAGCCTGCATGACTCGAGGAATCTGGCGCGGACAGCCGAGGCTCGGTCCGGCCGTCAAAACCAGTTCGCCTTGTCGACGACGTTGCGCAGCTCGCGGCCCTGCCCGAATCGCCGACAATTGTCGAAAAACACTTCGGTTCGCCGTTGGTTCAGGTACGGGCCCGCGGCCGCGACGTGCGGCGTGATGACCATGCCTGGCGCATTCCACAGCAGATGGCTCACGGGGAGCGGCTCGATCTGAAACACATCCAGGGCGGCGCCGGCCAGCACGCCGGAACGCAGGGCCGCGTTCAGGTCGTCGAGCTCGACCGTGGCCCCGCGGCCGATGTTGATGAAGAACGCGGTGGGCTTCATCCGCGCAAACCTGGCGGCGTTGAACAGCCCCTGCGTAGCCGGGGTCTCAGGCACCGTCACGATGACGAAGTCGGCGGTAGGAAGCACCTCGTCGAGCGCCTCCGGTCCGACGAGACGGCCAACACCTTCGGGGGCGACGGCCGCCCTCGGGTCGACTCCGGTGACCGCCATCCCGAAGGCAGCGCACAATCGCGCCACCTCGGCGCCGATTGCCCCGACGCCGACAACCAGGACTGTTGCCTCCGGGAGGTGGACGGTCGGTGCGTCCGGCCGCCAGCGCCGGTCGCGCTGCATGGTCACGTACGTGGGAAGCCCGCGCGCAAACGCTAGGACGAACGCGAGGACGTGCGCCCCGATATGGTCGCTGAAAATCCCACGCATGTTGGTCACGACCACATCGCTTTCCACCAGTGCCCGGTGGTAAAAACTTGGCCGCGGCCCGGCCAAAGGCGACTGGATCCATCGAAGCTTTCGCGCCTTGGCGAACGCGTCCGGGTCGACCTTCCCGTAGATTGCGTCCACCTGCCCGATCACGTCGAACGCTTCCTCCGTGCTGTCCGACAAATGTGTCTCCAGGCCAGGGATCTCGGCCTGCAGCTGTTCCGGCCACCCGCGCACCATGTCCAGCGATGCCCCAGTCTCGAGATTCGTCAGTACGAGCAGTCGGAATCCCATTGCCTCCCCCATCCGCGCGAGCACGGTACCAGCCCCGCCGCTCGCGGCTGAATCCTGGTCGCGGCCAACTCCTTGCCCGGCATCGAAGCGAGCCCCCACGCTTGGCCATTCGGGCAAAATCTGGCAGACAGGCCGACTGCGCAGGTTGGCCGAGCCCGGAGAGTACCGCCATGAACGACGCGGGCAGCGTTGCCGAAGGAAATCAGCATAACTTCGTCCAGGACATCGTGCGCCAGGACATCGAGGCCGGCCGAACGGCGAGCGTGGTGACGCGCTTTCCCCCTGAGCCCAACGGTTACCTGCACATCGGGCATGCCAAGTCGATCTGTTTGAACTTCGGCATTGCCCAGGAGTTCGGGGGACGCTGTCATCTTCGTTTCGATGACACGAATCCGACTCGGGAAGCTCAGGAATTCATCGATGCGATCGAAGCGGATGTGCGCTGGCTCGGCTTCGACTGGGGAGAGCACCGGTACTTCGCGTCCGACCACTTCGAGCGGTTGTACGAGTGGGCCGAACATCTGATCTCGACCGACAAGGCCTACGTGGACGACCAGACAGCCGACACCATCCGGGAGCACCGCGGCACCCTGACCACGCCCGGAATCGACAGCCCGTTCCGCACGCGTTCCGTGGACGAAAACCTAGACCTGTTCCGGCGGATGCGGGCGGGCGACTTTCCTGACGGCCAGCGGGTGCTGCGGGCGAAGATCGACATGGCATCAGGCAACATCAATCTCCGCGACCCGGTGCTGTACCGCATCCTGCACGCTCCCCATCCCCGGACCGGCACGAGGTGGTGCATCTACCCCACTTACGATTTCGCGCACGGGCAATCCGACTCCATCGAGGGGGTCACCCATTCGATCTGCACCCTGGAGTTTGAAGATCACCGACCGCTCTACGACTGGTTGATCGACAACCTCCCTGTCCCCACCCGTTCACGCCAGTACGAGTTTGCCCGCCTAAACCTGTCCCATACGGTGCTCTCGAAGCGGCGCCTCAGCCGGCTCGTGGACGAACAGTACGTGGGTGGCTGGGACGACCCGCGTCTTCCCACGCTGCGCGGTCTCCGGCGGCGTGGCTATCCCCCCGAGGCCATCCGGGACTTTGCCCGCAGGATTGGCGTCACCAAACGCGACAACACCGTTGAGTTCGCGCTGCTGGAACACTGCGCGCGGGAAGTCCTGAATCGGACGGCCGAACGCCGGATGGCGGTGCTGCGCCCGCTGAAACTGGTGGTCGAGAACTATCCGGCGGATGAGGTGGACCATCTCGCAGCCGTCAACAATCCCGAAGATGCCGCTGCCGGGACCAGGCAGGTTCCGTTCGCGCGGGAGCTGTTCATCGAACGAGATGACTTCATGGAAGATCCTCCCCGGAAATTCTTCCGCCTCGCTCCCGGCCGAGAGGTCCGTCTCCGCTACGCGTACCTCGTGACGTGCCGTGAAGTGGTGAAGGACGCCGCAGGCGAAATCGTGGAACTTCGTTGCACCTATGACCCGGACAGCCGCGGCGGCAATGCACCGGATGGACGCCGGGTCAGGGGCACGTTGCACTGGGTCTCGGCTCGACATGCACTCCCGGCCGAAGTCCATCAGTACGGCCCGCTCTTCCTCGACTCCGGACCCGGCGCCGATGCCGACCCGTTCGAACACCTGAACCCGGCGTCACGCGAGCAGCTGGATGGCTGCAAAGTGGAGCCTGCGCTGGCTGACCTCGCTCCCGGCACGACGGTGCAGTTCGAGCGCCAGGGCTACTTCTGTCGTGACCGCACGAGCCGGTCCGACCGCCTCGTGCTGAATCGAACCGTGGCGTTGCGCGACAGCTGGGCCCGGACCGTGCAACGCGGCTAGCAGCAGGCAGGCCGACACACGCGCCAATCGACCTGACGGCATCTTGGCATCGCTACGCCGGTTTCCTCCATGCCTCACCGCCGACACGTGCAGGCTGGTCGCTTTCTACCCTCGAACGAACAGACAATTTCTCTGATAGCTATCTGTAATCAAGTTTTCTTCAACGATGCCTAGTGGCAGATTTTAACGGCCTGAGCCGGCCTCGTTTACGACTCGCACCCCGGCCGACCCCGCCGACAGGAGCGGCTGCAGCCGGCAGCCAGGTCAGTCAAACCTGAGGTCGCCCACCGGGGGTTCCGAGAAATGGCGGGCCACCAACTGGTCCGTCACGTCGTCGAGACGGTCCGGCGACCATCGAGGCTCGCGGTCCCGGTCCACCAGCGCCGCCCGGATTCCTTCCATGAAATCATGGCCGGCGATGCAAGCCTGGCTCATGCGGTACTCGGTCACGAGCTCATCCTCGAAGGAAGCTGTTCTCGCCTGCTCCAGCTGCCGGAGGGTGATTCGAATGCTGGTCGGCGACTTGCGTGCCAATCCGGCCGCCGTACGTTCCGCCCAATCCGATCCTTCGATCTCCAGCGCCTGGAGAATCGCCCGGGCGTCCTGCTGACCAAAACACCGGGCAATCACTTCCCGCGCGTCCAGGGCCGCGCCGGCCACCGGCTCGCCGAGAAACGGCACCAGCGCGGCATCCACGTCGTCGTCGGCCATGGTCGCGATCGCCTGCACGGCATCGTGCACCCCAGCCGCCGCATCCAGTCCGTGCGTTCCGACGCCGATGTCCAGGCAGTCGCCGGCGCCAAGCCGATTCCCCGTCAGCGCGATCCAAGCGCCCATGCCGGTGTCCAGTCGGCTCAAGAAATGCCCGGTGCCCACGTCCGGAAACAGCCCGATGCCCGTTTCCGGCATCGCGAACACGGTACGATCCGTCACCACCCGGTGCGAGGCGTGGAGCGACACCCCGACCCCGCCGCCCATCGTGATCCCGTCCATGAACGCCACGACAGGCTTCGAGTAGCGCTTGATCCGCCGGTTGAGGGTGTACTCCTCTCGAAAAAAATCGGCGCCGACCGTGCTGTCGGTGCCTCGGGCCTCGTAGAACGCCAGCACGTCGCCGCCGGCGCAGAAGGCGCGCTCGCCCTTGCCCTCGACGGTAACGGCGCGCACGCTGGCATCGCTCTCGAAAGTGTCAAGCGCCTGGGCGAACGCCCGTACCATCGCCAGATCGAGGGCGTTCAGCGCCTCCGGCCGATCAAGGATCACGCGCCCAGCCGCGCCTTCTCGAAACCAGTGAAGACCGGCCGCCAAGTTCCTGTCTCCCTGGCGGTTAGGCGTCAGTCGTCGAGGAGGCCGCGCGACACGATGACTCGCATGATCTCGTTGGTTCCCTCGAGAATGCGGTGAACGCGGGTGTCACGCTGGAGGCGCTCCAGCGGGTAGTCGTTGAGGTAGCCGTATCCGCCGTGCAGCTGGATCGCCTCGTCGCACACGTGGAACCCGACATCCGTGGCGTAGCGTTTCGCCATCGCGCATCGAACCGTGGCATCGGCGTGGCCCGCGTCAACGGCACGGGCAGCGGCATGCACCATCAGGCGGGCCGCCTCCAGTTCGGTGGCCATGTCCGCATACCGGAACCGCAGGCCCTGGAACGACGCCAGTGTCTCGCCAAACTGCTTCCGGGTCCGCAGGTGCTCCTTGGTCTCTGCCAGTGCCCGACGCGCCGCGCCGAGCGAGCACGAGGCGATGTTGATGCGCCCGCCGTCGAGCCCGCGCATCGCGATTCGAAAGCCCTCCCCCTCGGCACCAATCCGATTGGCAACCGGGACCCGGCAGTCCTCGAAGATCACCGCCGCTGTAGGCTGGCTGTGCCAGCCCAGCTTGGCCTCCTGCCGGCCAAATGACAGGCCCGGCGAGCCTTTCTCCACCACCAAGCATGAGATGCCGCGCGGACCCTCTCCGCCGGTACGGACCATGCAGGCATAGAGGTCGGACACCGACCCGCCTGAAATAAACGCCTTCGAGCCGTTCAGGACGTAGTGGTCGCCGTCTCGCTCCGCTCGAGTCGACAAGGACGCCGCGTCCGAACCCGAACCTGGCTCGCTCAGGCAGTAGCTGGAGAGAAGGTCCATCGCCATCATGCCCGGGAGGAACCGCCGTCGCTGCTCATCGGTCCCGAACGTCGCGATCATCCATGCCACCATGTTGTGAATGGAGATATACGCTGCCGTGGACGGGCAGGCGGCCGAGAGTTCCTCGAACACGACGGCGGCATCCAGACGCGAGAGCCCGCTGCCGCCGTGGTTTGTTGGTACGTAGAGGCCAGCAAGTCCCAGGCGGGCAGATTCTCGGAGCACCTCGACCGGAAATGTCCGATCACGGTCCCAGTCGGCGGCTGCAGGCGCCATCCGTTCTTCCGCAAATCGCCGAACCGATTCCTGGAAGAGCTGCTGTTGCTGATCGAGAAATGCGTCCACAGCGCGCACCCTGTCGTCGAACCGTCAGGGGATCGTACGACGCGCCCTCTGCCTGTCAACGAGCGCGATCGTCCATCTTGCAGGCGATGCACGCGTTCGTCGTGAATTCGGAACTGACCAGGGGAACCCGACGTAGTTGGCGATCCATCTTCCAACAGGTCTCCCAAAAGTTGCTACCTTGGTGTCATGCAGTCTGCGCAACTCGCGTGTTTGGAGTTCGCGCACCGTCCCCGTTACCCCACAGTTGAGCGCCAAGGGGTGCATCGCCAAATTGCTCGGGAGAATTCGTCACGTTGCTGACACGACGCACGTTCATCGAAGGAACCGCCGCCACTGCTGCCATTTCCATGCTTGGGCGCCAGGCCCAGGCCGACGATCCGATTTCGGTCGGTGCTATCTATGACCTGTCGGGCCCCCTCCAGGGTTTCGGCGACAACCAGTGGCGTTGCGCCAAGTTGGCGATCGATCAGATCAACGAAACGGGCGGCCTGCTCGGCAGGCAACTCGAGGTCAAGCTCTACGACGCCCAGTCCGACATGCAGTTTTACAACCAGTTCGCCAACCAGCTGGCCCTCAGGGATCGGGTGGCGGTGGTCCAAGGTGGACTGACGAGCTCGTCGCGCGAGGTCATCCGGCCCATTCTGCATCGGCTCGACACCCTCTACGTTTACAACACGAACTACGAGGGCGGGGTCTGCGACCGCAACTTCTTCGCCACAGGCGCAACGCCGGGTATCTACGTCGACCTGCTGCTGCAGGCAGCTGCTGACCGCTGGGGGAAGCGAGTCTACGTCCTAGCGGCCGACTACAACTACGGGCAGATCTCCGCCCAGTGGATCCGGAAGGCCACCCAATCCCTTGGTGGCGAAGTCGTCGGTGAGGAGTTCTTTCCACTGGACGTAAACCAGTTTGGCGCGACCATCAGCCGCATTCAGGCCGCGGAACCTGACGTCGTGCTCAATGTCTTCGTCGGCCCGGCGCATGAGGCGTTCTACGGTCAGTGGGCGTCAGCCGGTATGAACCAGCGCATTCCGATGATGTCCACCACGTTTGGCGGCACCAGCGAAATCGTCCGCATGCCTCCGGAAGTCGTCAACGGAATCATGGTGATCGGGTCGTATTACGAAAGCCTGGACAACGTATTCAACCAGGCATGGTTGCCCGAATTCCGTCGTCGCTATGGAACCGACTACGGCTATCTGACCGACGTGCCGATCAAGGATTGGTACGGCTGGACGCTGTGGGCGGAAGCTGTCCGGCAGGCAGGGACCACCGAACGGGACGCCGTTATCGAAGCCTTGGAGATGGGGATCAGCGTGGATGGCCCCGGTGGCCCGGTCAGCGTCGATCCCGCCACGCATCACTGCTTCATGGATACCCATCTGGCGGAAGCCCGCGACGGCGAGTTCAGAATCCTTCAGCGGTATCAGGGCGTGGCCCCCACCAACCCGGCGGCCCAGTGCGACCTGCAGGCGCGACCCGACACCAACACGATGTTCACCCCGGACATCTGATCGGCGCCGGGGCGTCGGCAGACATGGATCACGCCCTCGTCGTAGGTCTCCACCTCCTGCACGCGATGGCCAGCCTAGCGCTAGTCAGCGTCGGACTGGCCGTGATCTTCGGGATGCTCCGGGTTATCAACTTCGCCCACGGCGAATTCCTGATGGTCGGGGGCTATGCCTTCGTGCTGTCGGCTGGCGCCGGCCTGAACCTGTGGGTCGCCATGCTGGTCATCGCACCGGCAGCGGTCGGCGCTCTTGGCTTCCTGGTTGAACGGTTCGTCATCCGTCACCTGCACGGAGACATCATTGCCACGATCCTTGCTACCTGGGGACTCAGCCTCTTCCTGATCGGTCTTGCCGCCACAGTGCTCGGGTACCACCAACAAGGCGTGGCGCCACCTTTCGGAACCGTGCAAGTTGGCTCCTACAGCATTGGTATTTATACATTTTTTGTAATCCTCGTTGCAATCGTAACAATCGTGTCACTGTTCGTTTGGCTGCGCTGGAGCCGGTCGGGCCTGCTGGTCCGGGGTGCCATGCAGAATCCGGAACTTGCGGCCGCACTCGGGGCGGACACCATGCGACTCCGGACCGCCATGTTCGTCCTCGGCTCGGCCTTGAGCGGCCTCGCAGGCGCCGTCCTGGCCCCTCTCGCCGGCGTGCTTCCCGAAATCGGGGCGACGTATGTCGTCAAGGCGTTCATCACGGTCATCAGCGGCGGCGCGACGGCACTCACCGGCACCACGCTTGCCGCGGCACTGTTCGGTTTCACAAGCCAGGCAGCCGCCTTTCTCAGCCGCCCAGTCGTCGGCGAAGTGGCTTTGCTGATCGTCGCCATCGTACTGCTGCGCCTCCTGCCGACCGGGATTACCGGGCGTTACTTCCGCAAGGCCCTGTGAACTGGGTGCGTGAACGGGCAAGCCTGCTGGCGGTTGTTGCTGCCGGCGGCGCGCTCATCGTCGTGGTTCCGGCCGTCGCCGAGATCTTCCTACTGTTCGAACTCACCCTATTCCTGGTGCTTGCGATTCTCGCTCTCAGTCTCGCCTGGGTGTGGGGGTTTGGCGGCATCCTGTGCTTCGGCCAGTCCGTGTTCTTTGGATTGGGCGGTTACACCTACGCCATTGCCGTAATCAACATGGGCGACAGCACCGTGCCCCTGATGCTGGGCATCCTGCTGCCGGCCCTCCTGGCCGGGATTCTCGGGTACTTCCTGTTTTGGCAACGAATCAGCGACGTGTATCTGGCCGTCATCACGCTGGCCGTGTCGCTCATCTTCTACTACCTGACCGGCGCGTCGGCGGGCAGTGAATACCGGATCGGCAGTGCCCTTCTGGGCGGGTACAACGGCATCCCGTCGGTACCCCCGATCAATGTCCCCGGTGTGCCTGAGCACCAGGTGGTCTACGGCGACCTCTACGTGCTCACCGCGGTCATGCTAGCTGTGGTCTACGGCGGCCTGCGGTGGCTGCTGGCGACCGACTTTGGTCGCGTCGTCGTCGCCGTTCGCGAGAACGAGGAAAGGGCCCAGTTGCTCGGCTACGACGTCCGGATCACGAAGCTCACGGTCTTCGTGATCGGCGGTGCGATCGCGGGGCTTTCCGGCGTGCTGTTCGCGGCGTGGGGGTCCTACGTCAGCCCCAACGTGTTTTCTATGACGTTCACCGCGCAGATCATCGTCTGGGTGCTGGTAGGCGGCCTCGGAACGCTGAGCGGAGCGGTCGTGGGCTGTGTCCTGGTCCAGGCCGTCATGACCTGGCTCGGTGAAGCCAAGCTCGCCGACACCAACCTGGTACTGGGAGCTGCGTTCGTGGTGCTCGTCCTGTTTGCCCGACGCGGTCTTGTCCCGGGCACCCGAAGCCTGCTGGCAGACCTACGGGGTCGCGTGCGAAGCGCGCCGTGACGAACCCTCCCCTTCTCGAAACGATCGCATTGACCAAGCGGTTCGGCGGCGTGACCGCGATCGACCACGTTGATTTCCGGGTCGAGGCCGGTGAACTGCGTTGCCTGATCGGGCCCAATGGTGCCGGCAAGAGCACATTCTTCCGCTGCCTCACGGGCCAGCTCCGGCCGACCGCCGGTCACGTGTGTTTCGGCGGCGAGGACATCACCGGTGCGACCACGCATGCCATCGCACGGAGGGGAGTTGCGATCAAGGCCCAGATCCCCGCGCTGTTCAACGGGTTGAGCGTTGCCGAGAACGTTCGACTGGCCACTTGGAAGGCCGGCGGTCGGGCGGCCCGGACCCGCAAGACTGACGAAATCCTTGCGGTCACCGGCCTGTCCCCCCTTGCCGCCCAGCTGGCCGGATCACTGCCGCACGGCCAGCGGCAATGGCTCGAACTGGGGTTGGTGATGGCGGGAAATCCGGCGCTGATGCTACTGGACGAACCCACCGCCGGTATGACCAGGCAGGAAGTTGCGCAAACCGCCGAACTCGTCCGATCCCTCGCGAAAGAGCGTACCGTCATTGTCGTCGAGCACGACCTACAGTTCATTCGAATGGTCGCGGCCACCGTCACCGTGTTCCACCGGGGACGAATCCTGGTGGAGGGTCCGGCCGACGCCGTCATGGCGGACCAGCGGGTCAAGGAGGTCTATCTCGGCCAGCCTCCGACGGCTGACACGTGCTGAGAGTCGTCGGCCTGTGCGCGGGCTACGGTTCCGTTCCAGTGCTGGCCGGCGTCGATATCAACGTGAGGCCCGGAACCGCCATGGCCGTGCTCGGCGCCAACGGCATGGGCAAGACCACGCTGATGCGCGCATTGATGGGGTTTCTCACCGTGACGGCCGGACAAGTCATGCTCGACGGCCGCGACCTTACGGCCGAACCACCACAGGAACGCGCGCGCGCGGGGCTTGGCTATGTGCCCCAAGGACGCGGCATCTTCCTGCGCATGACCGTCCGGGACCAACTGCGCTACGCCATGATCGCCAAGGGGCATCCGGGCGGAAACCTGGCCGACGTCCTTGACCGGTTTCCGGTCCTGAGGCCGCTGCTCGATCGGACCGGAGATACGCTGAGCGGCGGCGAGCGGAAATTGGTCGCACTTGCCTGCTGCCTCAGCACGCGTCCCGGGACACTGCTTCTTGACGAGCCGACGGAGGGGCTGCAGCCCTCGTATGTCGACCAGATCCTCAAACTGCTGATCATGCTGAAGCGGCACGACAGCCTGACCATCCTGCTGGCCGAGCAAAATCTGGAATTCGCGGCCGCCCTTTGCGATCAGATCTCCATCATGCGGAAGGGCTCGATCGCGGCGACGGCTCCAGTCGCTGCCATCAGGGAAGCTTCGACGGACGTCGACCTCCTGCTTGCCGGGGAACTCTGAACGATCCGGGCCGGCCGCCAATCCCCGCAGGTGTGCAGGTGCAGGGTGTTCTGGCAGCGCCAGCAGCCGAGAACTCGCAAGCCCGCCCGCACAACGACTTACCAGCAAATTGCTACTCCCAATTCCCGCAGCGTTTCCCACTTTCCGGGCAGGAAGCGAGAGAACCCTTTGAGACGTCCGCGGACCGGGCAAGGCGGTCCGAAGATGCCCCGCCATCGCCCAACCCAATGCATGCGGACGCGCTGGTTTCCGGGCGTCAGTTCTCGAACAGGGCTACTCCACGCCTTCCAGCAGGTATTCGACGAGCGCGGGCACGATGATGTCCGGCCGCTCCAGGTGCGGCACATGGCCCAGCCCGGGGAAAAGCAGCAAGCGACCGTTTCCGTTCGGGACGGTGTCGGCCAACACCTGCATTCGCTCCTGGAAGACCTCCGCAGGGCCGAGCAGCAGATCCTCCGCCCCCCCGAACGCGAGCGTCGGTACCTGGATGTGCGGCCAGTCGTAGACGACCGGATCCTGGTAGAGCATCTGGAAGATGATCGCCTGCACCATGGCGAGGCGCGGAAAGTCGGAGCTGAGCGTCCACGACGAGCGGATGCGGGTGTAGAGCTCGAACTTTTCGTTCCAGGCCGAGGGGTCGTGCCCGACATACCGGCTGAGGCTTCGACGGGTGCTCTGGTAGTCGGTCTGGAGGACCCGCTCGTAGATCTGGTCCACCGGCGTCATCGGGCGAGTGAACCGGTTGTCGGAAAGGCCGATAGGGTTGTAGATGACCAGCCGCTCGACCGAGTCGGGATACTGCGTGGTGAACCGCGTCGCGAGCATGCCGCCCATCGAATGGCCGACCGCCATGACCTTTTCGATCCCCTCGTGCTCGAGGACAAGCTGCGTGTTGCGCGCCTGCGTGTTGAAGTTGTAGGGCGCAATCGGCTTCGACGATTTGCCGTACCCGATTTGATCTGGAACGACGACGCGAAATCCGGCGCCGGTCAGCCCGTCGATGATGTCACCGAAGTAGAAGCCACCGAAGTTGTTGCCGTGCATCAGCAGGACCACGTGGCCGTTGGCCGCGACGGTCGGCGCAATATCCATATAGGAGATACGTACGTCCTGGCTGTACACATTGATGTCGAGATACTTGCTTGGGGCCGGATATGGGCACTCGTCGCACGTGATGCTGCCCGGCTTGAGATCTGCGGGTGTCGGTACCGGCGGCAGAATGTCTTGACCAAGGGCGCTCGTGGTGGCCGCCACACCGACAATTCCGAGCGCCGAGGCGAGTGTTCTGACATATACGCGCACGAGTCTTACTCCGTGGTCTAGTGGTATCGGCAAATGGCCCATTCTGGGGCACGGGGGCGGAAGTCCGCGGAAAGCAGATCCCCCGATCCCCCCAACACAATTTGCACCTTCTGATGTGCCATGGAGGCGGTGAGGCTCCTCGGCGGCGAAGCGCAAGGACTAGCAACAGCCGGATCCGACGGCGGCCTTCGCTCGCCGCATCGCTTCCCAGACCTTCGCGCCCGTCGCCGGCATCGGCACGTCGTCAATGCCGAAGGGAGTCAAGGCGTCGATTACAGCATTCATGATGGTCGCCGGGGACGCGATCGCTCCGGCCTGCCCCGCTCCCTTGACCCCGAGAGGATTGCGCCCGGTCGGCGTCTCCCGGAAACCGATCATGAATTCCGGGAGGTCAGCCGCTCGCGGCAGCGTGTAATCCATGAGGCTGCCGCTCAGGATCTGGCCGGTGCCCGGGTCGTAGACGATGGCCTCCTGCAGGGCCTGACCCGCACCTTGCGCAAGCCCGCCCATCACTTGTCCCAGCGTCAGCTGGGCATCCAGGCGGCGGCCGTAGTCGTCAACACCCGCATAGCGTGCGAGTGTCACCTCGCCGGTCTCACGGTCGATTTCCACCTCGGCCACGTGGCACCCGGACGGGAACGTGATCTCGGCGTCCTCAACCAGTGCAAAGGCGTCGATCTTGGCGTCGGCGGCAATTGCGAAGAGGGTGATCGCCTGCTCCGTGCCGCGCACTGCAAACGAACCCTCGGCGTAGTCAAGATCATGGATGTCCGCCTGCATGAGGCGGGCCGCTTCCTTCCGACCTTGATCGATCACGGCGTCGATGGCGCGGCAGAGCGCCGTACCGCCCATGTGCAGGGTCCGGGCGCCGCCGTGTCCCTCTCCCACGCGCGTGAGCCGCGTATCCGCTTGGCGATAGCGAACCACCTCCACCGGCACGCCAAACCGCGCGGCTGCGAGCCTAGGCAGAACGGTCTCGTGCCCTTGACCGGTTGAATCGGTGCCCATGCGAAGCTCGATGATGCCGTCCGCCCCTATCCGCACTTCCGCCCCCTCTCGGTCCGGTCCGCGCGAAGTCTCCAGGAAACAGGCGATCCCGAGACCCCGGAGCTTGCCGGCCTGTTCGGAGTCAGCTCGGCGCCGAGCAAATCCTTCCCGGTCGGCCAGACGCACCGCCTCGTCGATGTTCGCCGCGAAGTCACCGGTGTCGACAATCTCACCGAGGGCCTTCCGGTAGGGATAGTCACGAATCACGTTCTGTCGACGCAGGTCGGCCGGGTCGGCGCCAAGTTCGCGGGCTGCCTTGTCGACCAGACGCTCGACAACGTAATTCGCCTCCGGCTTGCCGGCTCCACGGTAGGCGTCGATCGGGGCGCAATTGGTGAAGGCACCGCGCGTTTCCAGGTAGATGGCGGGAATCGCATAGACGCCGCCCAAAACGGTCGCCGGCGCGAGCGTCGAACTGTGGGGCCCGGAAGTGGAGAGACCAGCGCCAAGATTTGCCACGGCACGCACGTCGAGGGCGCAGAAATTACCGCTGCCATCCAGCGCCAACCGTGCCTTGGCCCGGAAATCCCGTCCGTGCGCCCCGGCGGCAGTCTCTTCTGATCGTTGCGCCGACCAGTGAACCGCCCGCCGCAGGCGACGGGCCGCCCAGACGAGCAGCACCCACTCCGGGTACAGGTAATTCTTGCTGCCGAAACCACCACCGACATCGGGCGCAACCAGGTGGAAATTGTCGACCGGCTCGCCGAACACATCGGCAAGCTGGCTTCGAATCGGATGGAGGCCCTGGGCGGTCACGGTCAGTAGCGACCGGCCCGTCTCCGCGTCGTATTCCGCGACTCCCGCGCGGGGCTCCAGCGGCGACGCCATCACCCGCTGGTTCATCAGATCGAGCGTCGTGACGTGCGCTGCCTGAGCGATCGCGGCCTCCGTTGCCGCCCGGTCGCCTCTCTCGAATCGAAACGCGAGATTCCCGGGCACCTGGTCCCACAGCTGGGGAGATCCCGGCTCAAGCGCCTCGGTCCCGTCCGTGACGATCGGGAGGGGCTCGTAGTCGATCTCCACCGCTTCGGCCGCATCGAGCGCTTCGGAATGCGTTTCGGCCACGATGAACGCCACGGGCTCACCGACGTGGCGCACCCGTTTGCGGGCCAGCGCGGGGCGCTCCGGAATCAGCAGCGGCTCAACGGCATCAAGCGGCGTGATACAGGGAATCGGCCTCAGATCGAGATCGCTCTCCACCAGCACGGCCAGCACCCCGGGCTTGATCCGTGCGGCCTGTGTATCAATCGAGCGGATCACAGCATGCGCATGGGGCGAACGCAGCACCACGGCTTCGGCCACCGACGACCGCGGTAAATCATCGACAAAACGACCCTGACCCGTCAGGAACCGAAAATCTTCCAGCCGTCCCATGCCCGTACTGCCCCCTGGCGCGAGCGCCATCGTCGGTCCATTGGCGGGAACCCGCAAATGGGCCCGTCGCCAATCATCTAGCACACACTCGATGGGGCGGGATGCAATCGCACGTTACCGATCAGTCGGCGCCCAGGCACACACGCGCCGCCCCAACTTCCGCGCAGCGATCCGGCCCGTGCCGGCCACACTGCGCCAACCGTCGCTGCCAACCGGCCGATGACGGCCAGGAAACAGCACCCGCGCTTCTGCTGGGTGCCGGCGCCGACCTCTACGCCTTTCCCATCATTCTGCCGGCAAGCTACTATGCTCCGCCGTCGAGAACCCCATGCACATCACCGTTGACATCCTGTCCGACACCATTTGCCCGTGGTGTTACATCGGCAAGCGCCGCCTCGAGGCGGCGCTTGCTTCGGTGGATACGGCCGTGACTGCAGAACTGCGCTGGCATCCGTTTCAGCTCAATCCCGACATGCCGGCGGGCGGGATGAGCCGCAAACGCTACGTCGCGCTCAAGTTCGGAGGCTCGGAACGGGGGCGAAGCATTTACCGGAACATTGCAGACGTCGCCCAGACTTCCGGCCTCGAGATCGATTTTGATCGCATCACACGGACTCCCAATACCCTGGACTCGCACCGGCTGCTCGTTCATGCACAGCGCGCCAACCTGCAGAACGAAGTCGTCGAGGCGCTGTTCGCCGCCTATTTCCTCGAAGGACGTGACATCGGGGCGGTCGACGTCTTGACCGACATCGGCGAGGCGGCCGGGCTGGGGCGCACCGAAACCGAACGCTACCTCCTGAGCGATGCCGACCGGGCGCAAGTGATCGAGAGTGACACCCGGGCACGTGGGGCCGGGGCGAGCGGCGTCCCTCACTTCGTCATCAACGGGAAGCTAGCGGTCGCGGGCGCGCAAGAGCCCCAGGTGTTTCGAAATGTCTTTGCGGTCGTCCTCGCGCGCTCGGAACACCGCGCCTGACCCATGTTGTCGCACCGCCTCCGGGGCGGCATTTCTGAACCGGCATCTGCGCCCCCTATCCATGCTGATTTCCTATTGACCGGCCGCGGGCTGTATCATCGGTGCAGGGAGAGGAGCTTCCTCAGCGGCGGCGCGAGCACCACGCCCGAATCGCCCAGAGGAAGATATCGCCGAAGTGCGGTCCCGAGACCGCGCCACAGGGCATTGGAGGAAACACACATGCCAAGTCCACAGCTTCATAGATTCATCGATCTCACGGCGTCGAAGCAGCCGGACGATGATGCGTCGACGGAACGAAAATCCCGCGCTACCGAAACCACCCGCCGCAGCGTGTTGTCCGCTGCCGCCGGGGTCGCCGCCGTCACTGCGATGGCACCGGAGGCCTTTGCCCGCAACTTCGGCCCGGATGCCGAGCCGGTCCGGTACCCGGAACCCGACGTGGTGCCGCTTGACGGTCGTTTCCGCTACAAGCTGGGCAACACCCCAATCCTGAGGCTCCACCGCGGCACGTTCTGGGCCGAGGGGCCAGCCTGGAACGGCGTCGGTCGCTACCTCCTCTGGAGCGACATTCCCAGCAACGAACAGCTCCGGTGGATTGAAGAGGACGGCCACGTCTCCCGCCAGTTCCGCTACCCGTCCGGGAACTCGAACGGGAATACGTTCGACTACAGCGGCCGGCAGATTGCCTGCGAGCACGGCAATCGCCGGGTCGTCCGGTACGAGTACGACGGCTCCATCACCGTGCTTGCCAACGAGGCCAACGGCAAGGAGTTCAACGCGCCGAACGACGCCGTCGTGCACCCGGACGACGGTTCGATCTGGTTCACGGACCCCGGTTACGGTTCACTCATGAACTACGAGGGCCACCGCCTCAACACCGGTAGCCCGCAGCCGATCCAGAAAGAAGCCATCTACCGGATAGACGCGCAGACCGGAGCGGTGGCGAAGGTCGCGGACGAACCCTTCAAGCCGAACGGGCTCTGCTTCAGCAACGACTACACCAAGCTGTATGCGGCTGACACCGGCGCCAGCCACTATCCGGAGGCCTCGCCGAACATCATGGTCTGGGACATCGACGGTGCCACGCTGAAGAATCCGCGCCAGTTCGCCAGCATGGAACTGGACGGCAAGACCGGCTTCGCTGATGGCATCCGCTGCGACGAAGACGGGAACATCTGGGCCAGCGCCGGCTGGGTCGGCGACGGCTACGACGGGGTGCACATCTTTGCCCCGAATGGCGACCGGATCGGTCAGATCCGTCTTCCCGAGATCTGCTCGAACGTGTGCTTCGGCGGCACCAAGCGCAATCGCCTCTTCATGACCGGCAGCCAGTCGCTGTATGCGGTCTACGTCGAAACGATCGGCGCCCACATCACCTGACGCGATCGCTAGTCGACGCGTTCTCCGCCCGCCTCGCCCTCGTCGGCGAGGCGGGCGATTTCGTCTGCGATCCGGAACGTCCCGCGGAGGATTTTCCCGGCCCCGATCCACTCGGCCCTGACCCTGATCGATGTCGGGTCCAGAACTGCGGCTCCGGGTGTGCGGCCGATCCAGTCGAGAAGCGCCTCGGGAGCGGCGGCCTGCCCATGGCGGAACGTCGCAGTGAGCCCCCCACCTCCCGCTGTCAGCCGCTCAATTCCTGACCTTCGGCAACGCAGCCGGATGGCCATAACGCGGAGCAGGTTGCGGGTTTCCTCGGGAAGGGCCCCGAAGCGATCCTCGAGTTCGTCGCCAAATGCGGTCAACTCTTCGTCCTCCCGAAGCGCGGCCAACCGGCGGTACAGCGTCAGGCGTACTCCGAGATCGGCGACATAGCCATCGGGTATGAGGCTAGGCACGCGAATCCGTACCTGGGGGGCCCAGCTGTCGGTGTCCGCGAGCTCGGGGGCTCCCGACCGGAGCGCCTCCACGGCCTCCCGAAGAAGTTGCTGGTAGAGCTCCGCCCCGACCTCGCGAATGTGCCCCGACTGGTCCGCCCCCAACAGATTTCCGGCGCCACGGATGTCGAGGTCGTGGCTGGCGAGCGTAAACCCCGCCCCCAGGCCGTCGAGGTTCTGTAGGACCTGCAGGCGCTTCGTGGCGTTTTCCGTCATGGCGCGCGCGGAAGCGAGCGTGAAGTAGGCATATCCCCGGGTGTGGCGCCGGCCGATGCGGCCGCGCAGTTGGTAGAGCTGGGATAACCCGAAGCGATCAGCGTGCATCACGATCAGCGTGTTCGCACCGGCGATGTCGAGCCCGGATTCGATGATCGACGTCGACACCAGGATGTCGATCCGCTGGTCGTAGAACCGCGTCATCACATCCTCGAGAGCGGCAGTCCCCATGCGTCCGTGGGCGGTCGCGATGACCGCGTCAGGGGCAAGCTGCTGGAGTTCTCGCTCAGCCGCATCCAGCATGCGGATTCGCGGCACCACGCAGAACACCTGCCCGCCACGGCCGCGCTCGCGGCGGATCGCCTCGGCAATGACCACCGGGTCGAAGGGTGTGACGTACGTCCGTATCGCCAGCCGGTCGACGGGGGGCGTGGAAATCAAGCTGAGGTCGCGCACGCCCGTCAGCGCCATGTGGAGCGTGCGTGGAATCGGGGTCGCGGTGAGCGTGAGTACATGGACCTGGGCGCGGAGGGTCTTGAGACGTTCCTTCTGCGCCACCCCGAAGTGCTGCTCTTCGTCGACCACCAGGAGCCCCAGGTCGGCAAAGCGAATCCGGTCAGCAAGCAGCGCGTGAGTTCCCACCACGATGCCAAGCGATCCGTCCGCGAGGCGCCGGCGGAGGTCGTTCCGCTGCGAAACCGGGGTCAGCCGGGACAGCTGACCGACCGAGATGCCGGTGCCATCAAAGCGTGAACTGAAGGTTTCGTAATGCTGTCGCGCGAGCAAGGTGGTCGGCACGACCACCGCGACCTGCTGGCCGGCGCCGGCGACCGCGCGGGCCGCGCGGAGCGCCACCTCGGTTTTGCCGAAGCCCACATCGCCGCACACCAGCCGGTCCATCGGTCGCTCGCTCGCCAAGTCGCCTTCGATCTCGCGGATCGTTTCGAGCTGATCGTCGGTCTCGTCATGCGGAAATGCGGCGCAAAAGGCGGCGTAACTGTCGTCATCCGCTCGAATGGCCGAGACCCGGCGTTCGCTGCGCTCCGCCGCCAGCCGGATGAGATCGTGCGCCATCTCCGCCACCCGCTTGCGGACGCGGTCACGCCGAAGGGCCCACCCGGAGCCGCCGAGCTTGTCGAGCGTCGGTACCCGATCGCTCTCCGCATTTCCGTACCGTGAGACGAGATCGATGACCTCCACCGGAACGAACAGTCGGTCTCCGCTCCGGTAGACGATGCGCAGGCAATCGTGCGGCGCCCCGTCGGCATCCACGGTCTCGAGACCTTCGTAGCGGCCGATTCCATGGTCGACATGGACGACGAAATCGCCGGATGTGAGCGCCGTGGCCAGGCGAAGCGCCTCGTCAGCCCGCCGTCTTGGTGCCGCAGGACGGTGCGCCCGCGAGCCGAACACGTCGTCTTCCGTAATGACCACCGTTTCGGCCGAACGGAACCCGGCACGGAACGGCCCCACCATCACCGGAACCTCGGCCGGTGCCGCGGCCATGACGTCGTCCCAAGTCCTGGCCGTGCTCGCGCCCGGGAGTCCGTGGCGTCGCAGTAGCGGAACCAGGCGGGCCCGCGAAGCCGTGCTCTGGCAGTTGATCGCAACGACCCGTCCGGTCGAACGCTGGTCCAGGGCGAAGGCCGCGACCGCCTCGAACACGGCATCCGGCCCGCGGTGCCCCTCGCCTGCAAAGTTCCTGCCTGCCCTGCCGCCCACGTCCACGGCGTCGGGCGGGCCACCGAAGGGGATCAGAACTCCGCTGCGGTATGTTCCGATGCGTGCTCTCAGTTCCTCGGGCGGGAGGTACAGCCGTTCCGGGTCCAGGGGCTTGTACGTGGGCATGCCGGCCGACGGCCGGGTTCCCGCCCGGCGCGCGGCGGCGTACTCGCCGATCAACTCCCAGCGCTCGTCCACTTGATCCGAGAAACCGTGCTCCACAAGTACCGCTGCCGACCGCACGTGGTCCAGCAGCGTTTCCATGGAATCGTGGAACAGCGGCAGCCAGTGTTCCATTCCCGGGTAGGGAACGCCGCCCGACACCGCCTCGAAGAGCGGATCATGGTCGCGCACCGCCCCGAAGGTCCGTCGGTATCCGTCGCAGAACCGGTCGCGGCCCGAGTTGTCGAACGGCACTTCCGAGAACGGCAAGATCTCCAGCGCCTCCAGGGTGCCGGAAGTCCGTTGCGACATGGGATCGAACGCCCGGATGCTGTCGACGTCGTCTCCGAAGAAATCCACTCTCGCCGGGTGTGCCGCGCCGGCGGGAAATACGTCAAGGAGCGATCCCCGAGCGGCAAACTCACCAGCCTCCATGACCGTGCCGGTCCGGCGGTACCCCCACCCCATCAGACGGTCGATCAGCACGTCGTGGCGCGCGACCGATCCGACCGCGAGCCCTAGCCGTGCGCCGGCAAACATCTCGCGGGGCGGCACCCGCTGGATTACGGCGTTGACCGTCGTGAGCACGATGTCCGGAGAAGTGTCAGCCAAGCGCACAAGCGCTGTCAGCCGCCGACCCGACACAGCGGGATTCGGCGATACCCGATCGTACGGCAGGCAGTCCCAGGCAGGAAATGTTGCCAGACCGATGTCGGGCCGGAGTGTCGTGAGCACGGCTTCGGTTGCAGCCAGGTGCCGGTCGTCGCGGAGGACCCAGAGTATCGGCGCTGCCGTGCGGCGGGCCATCGCGGCCTCTCCGACCTTCAGGGCCGCATAGCCCTCAGGCATGCCGTGCAGCTGGAGCGGCTCGCCGGCGGGCGGCAACCGGTCCAGGAAGGTTTCGGTCACGATCCGGGTCGGCGTCCCCGGACGTGCGCTTCGATGCGCGAGGACACCGGCGCGGCCCAGCCGGGCCACGGCTTCGTGCCCAGCAGGAAATCCATCAGGTCAGGGTCGGCATAGGTGTCGAGAAGGCGGGCCAGCAGCCGAAGTTCCGTGACAGCCATCGATTCGCATTCGGCATCGAAGAATTCCGACATGACTACGGCCAGTTCGCGCATGCCGAGGGTCCGGCATCGAAACCGAAGCTTGCGGACCAGGGCGCCGGCTTCAGGCTCGCGACCTTCCCCTTCCTGCGCGCTCACGACCCGGCAGTGGGCGGCACTTCGCCGGGATCACCGGTGGTGGCTCGCGGCGGAGTGACGATTCCTGCCGAAATCACCATCTTGATGCCTTCCTCGACCGACATGTCCAAGTGCACCAGGTCGTCTCGCGGCACGAAGAGCAGGAAACCCGAGGTGGGGTTGGGAGTCGTGGGCAAGAACACATTGACCAGCTCGCGGTCGATCCGTTCACGGACCTCACCCCTGGTACGGCCAGTGATGAAGCCCACTGCCCAAAGGCCGCGACGCGGATACTCGACCAGCACTACCTCGCGGAATGACGACGACGAGTCGGCGAAGACGGTCTCGAAGATCTGCTTGAGGGCGCCGTAGACGCTCCGGACCACCGGCACCCTGTCGATGAGACTCTCGCCGAGACGAAACACCATGCGGCCGATGAGCCCGGCCGCGAAGAACCCGACGATCAGCAGCATGAGCAGGAGCGCCAGCACCCCGAGCCCCGGGATGTCGAACGGAAGGTACCGGGTGGGGTCGTACTCGGCGGGCACGAGACCGCGCATCTGACCGTCGACGAATTCGACGAACAGCACTGCCAGGTAGATCGTGATCCCGATCGGCGCCGTCACCACGATGCCGGCGAGCAGGTAGGTGCGCAGACGCGCTGTCAATCCGGGCCGGCGGCGGGTCTCCGGCGGCTGCGAAGGGGCGTCCTGGTCTGGGTGCTCGTTAATCGGACGACTCGTTCAGGAATTCCGACAGCGCTCTCAGCGTCTCGTCGGGAGCTTCTTCAGGCAGGTAGTGGCCACAGTCGATGGGTTCCCCTGCGACATCGTCCGCCCATTCCCGCCAGACCGACAGTGCGTCGTAGAGTTCGTGCACGACTGCGCGGGCCCCCCACAGGACGAGCAGCGGGCAGCGGATTCGCCGTTCGCGGTCCGCGGCATGGTCGGCCAAGTCGATGGTCGCGCCGGCACGGTAGTCCTCGCAGGTCGCACGGATTGTCTCGGGGTCGGCAAAGCAGCGGAGATACTCGTTGCGCACCTCCGCCGGCAGCCACGCAGTGCCCTGTCCCCAACTCTTGAGCTTGGCGTCGAGATAGAACTCCGGCTCGTTGCCGATCAGGCGTTCCGGCAGGGGCGCCGGCTGGCTGAGGAAAAACCAGTGGTAATAGCGGCGGGCTATGCGCTGGTCGGCGGTCTCGAATACGTGGGAAGTCGGCACAATGTCGAGCACTGCGGCCCGCCGGACCCGGTCCGGCCAGTCGAGGCACATCCGGTGTGTCACCCGGGCCCCTCGGTCATGCCCGACAACCTGAAAGCGCTCATATCCGAGCTGCTCCATCACCGCAACCTGATCGGCAGCCATCAGGCGCTTCGAGTAGGCGCGATGGTCGGCATCCGACGCCGGCTTGCCGCTGTCGCCGTAGCCGCGCAAGTCCGTTGCCACGACGGTGAAACGCTCGGCCAGTCGGGGCGCAACCTTGTGCCACATCGCGTGCGTTTCCGGGTACCCGTGCAACAGCAGCAATGGGGGACCACTGCCGCCAATGCGGGCCATGACCGGACATGCGTCCGTGTCGACCACGCGCTGATCAAAACCGGGAAACAACTGCGGCATGCGGCCCTCCATCGGACGCACACTACCGTGTGCGTCGCGATCGGTCATGGTTCGAAGCGCGCAAGCGGTCACGACGTCCCCGCCTCGAGACAGAGTGAAGTTCACTTATCGGATGCCGCTGGCTGCGCCATCGATACGATGAACGGGTTGACCCGAGAAGACAGTGGAGCCGCGCCTCGGTGGTGCACAGCCCTCGGAACACGGCCGCCCACAACATTCTCGGGCGCCGGCAATGTAGGCGGATTGAGGGAACGGAGCCTTCGACGCCACCGGATCAAGGGTTACTCGAGGTACTCGTAAACCCACACTTCGACAAACCCGTTGACGTGGTCGCCGTTCTTCACGTGTCGGCGGGTTCCTACCGGCGAGGTCGCCACGATCGCCTCTCCATTCCCGCCAGTCGGGACAATGGCGCGATCGACAACGGTTTCTGCGGTCGTACTGACTTCGGATGCCGGGGCTTCGCGGAATACCCATGGCTCGGTCGTCATGTCACCACCACGCTCGATCGCATCCACCCTGTTCCCGCAAAAGGTGTCCAAGTCGGCAAAGTCACCTTCCGGAGTTGGGTCGTAGTAGTAGGTCGCCGTCAGGCTGCCGCTGTGCCGAAGATCTCCGTCGCCCTTGTTCGATCGGCCTGACACGGGCTCCGGATCGATGGAACTCGATGCGCACACGGTCAGATGCGCGGTGGCCGCGACGCGTTTCTAGGGATGGGAAAACATGGGCAGCGGGAACCCAGGCCGATCGACCACATATCCTGCCCAGGGCATGTCCTTACAGAAACCCTTGCCCGGATTGTGTCTCGGCCATCACGAACCCCCGCGACCTCGCCGACTTCCGGGAGGCGCTGACCTCAGTCGCGCTCGGCGCCTTCTTCCAGGAGCACGTCGCGCGCCTCATTGACCATCGCCGCGAGGTGATCGGTTCCTCCCGCATCCGGGTGCAGGCGCGCCTGAAGGCGGCGGTGAGCTGCCTGCACGGCGTCCGCATCGGCGTCATCGTCCAGCCCCAGCACCCGCAAGGCCTCCGCCCGCGTCATGGGCCCGGCCGCGGCCGCGGTCCCGCCCGTTGCCTGGCCCAAGTGATCCCGCCAGTCACCGCCATACCGGTCGAGCCAGCTCTCCAGCAGCCGCAGCGAACGCTCACACCGGGCCGAGCATTCCGCGTACAGGGCGCGCATTTCGTCCGTCGACAGCGACCGGAGTGCCCGGCCCGCCAAGGGCCCCGAGAGTACCTCCCCCTCCAAATCGCCGCTGGCATGGTCCAGCGTCATCCTGAGAACAAGACCCTGGACCTGCGAGGTTCCGGCCCGCGGGCCGCCGCCTGCGGCCGCCGTCGCGGCGCGGCCGAGCAGACCGGACAGCAGCCGACCCAGTACGAACCCGCCCCCATGGCGCATCAGCCAGACGATCACCATGCCGACGAATGCGGGGATGGCCGCTAAGGCCCCGGTGCCTCGCAACGCAAGAAATCCGACCAATGCCAGCAGGGCCAGCATCAGGGCGATCCAGAACATCCGCGGTCCGGAACCCGGCGCGGTTCGCAGCAGCACTTCGCGCCCGATTCCGACGAGGGCTATGACAGTGAGCCCGATCAGCAGGTAGGTCACGATGCTTCGGAGTGACGGAACTCAGCGGGGCGCGCTAAGCCGGAGGACACTCTCGCCCGTCCGCCGCTCGTGCGCTTGCAGGGCCTTGAGACCGCCGGCGGCGTAAACAGCAGTGGCCTGCAGCAAAGCCCGAAGGGTCGCCGCGCTGCCCGGTCCGAACCGGGCGTAGGCCCCACCCGATACCTTGGCGACTGCCTGATACACGTCCGCGGCAACCGGATCGTGTCCCTCCTGGAACATGAAGAGGCGCAGGCCCTGCATGCCGAGCACGCCAGCCTGGGCAACCAGTGGATCTGCTGGTTCCTCGCACGCATCACCGGCGTAGACCATGGCCGCTACCGGAACCCGCTCGTGCTCGACGGCAGCGTGCGAGAACGCACGGCTGATTTGCGTTAGGCCCGCCCGGCATCGGACGGCCGTCATCGCGCGGACGAGGTCGGCAGGCTCCGCCGTCCATGGATACACCTGAAATTCCCCGACCCCGCGAAACCACATGAGCTGCACGGAAAGACCGCCAACCCGACCCGCCTCGCGAAACAGGTCGGCCTGCACCGCAGCTGCCTGATCCCACGTTCCCTCCCGGCTCATCGTGGCGTCGAGTGCGAACAGGAGGCGGCCGCGCCCGCGCGTCGCCGGCGGCGCGGTCCGAACTGCTTTAAGAAAAGCGTCAATATCCCCGTCGTTCGACACGACGGTCGGAGACCTCTGGCTCCCTTCGTTCATGTCTCTATTCTCCCGCTTCCCGTCAACATGTCGAGTGTGCCCCTGCCATGTCCCAGCCACTGCTGTTCACCCCGCTGACCATTCGCGACGTCACTATCAGAAACCGCATTGTGATCTCACCGATGTGCCAGTACTCCGCCAACGACGGCGTCGCCGGCGACTGGCACATGGTGCACCTCGGCCGATACGCGACGGGCGGGGCCGGTCTCGTGTTTAGCGAGGCGGCGGCGGTCGAACGGATCGGCAGGATCACCCACGGTGACCTCGGAATCTGGTCGGACACGCACCGTGACGCCCTCGCGCGCATCGTGGGCTTCCTCAAGACCGAAGGTGCAACGCCCGCAATCCAGCTGGCTCATGCCGGCCGCAAGGCAAGCATGCAACGCCCCTGGGAAGGGAACGGTCCGCTGGGTGCGGAGGAATTTGCGCGCGGTGAGACCGCCTGGCCGATCCAGGCTCCGTCCGCCGACCCGGTCATGGACGGCTGGCTGGAACCCACGGCCATGAGCACCGGCGACATTGCCCGGGTGGTCCAGGCATTTGCCGACAGCGCCCGCCGTGCCGATCAGGCCGGGTTTGAGGTCGTCGAGATCCACAGTGCGCACGGATACCTGTGTGCCAGCTACCTGTCGCCGGTCTCGAATCTCCGCAACGACCGCTATGGCGGCGACCGCGTGGGCCGGTCGCGGTTCCTCATGGAGACCGTCGAGGCAGTGCGGGCCGTGTGGCCGGACGGGAAACCGCTGTTCGTCCGCGTCTCCGCGGTCGACGGTTCACCGGACGGCTGGTCCCTCGATGACACCGTGGCGTTGGCCCGGGATCTCAAAGCAGCCGGAGTCGATGTCGTGGACTGCTCCTCAGGAGGGATTTCTGGACCGGTTACCGCTGCCCGCGGCCCGCTGCCGGGGCCGGGTTTCCAGGTGCCATACGCCGAAGCCGTGAAGCAACGCGGCGGAATCGCCAGCCAGGCCGTCGGCATGATCCTGGAGCCGGAACATGCCGAAGCCATCCTGCAGGAAGGCAGGGCCGATCTGATCGCAATCGGTCGCGAGGCACTGCTGGACCCGTACTGGGCACACCATGCCGCACGGGTCCTGCAGGCCGATCCGGAGTTCCAGGCCTGGCCGACGCAGTACGGCTGGTGGCTCCATCGCCGGGAACAGGCCATGTCTCGGGCATGACGTGACGGAACGGATCGACGCGGCCGTCATTGGCGCTGGCGTAGTTGGGCTCGCGACCGCGCGGGCGTTGGCACTCGCCGGACGCGAGGTCGTGGTCATCGAGGCGTCAGAGACCATCGGCACCGAGGTGAGTTCGCGCAACAGCGAAGTCATCCACGCGGGCATCTATTACCCGTCGAACAGCCGGAAGGCCGTGCACTGCGTGCGCGGCCGCGAACGGCTCTACGCCTATTGCCGCCGGCACGGCGTCGGGCACCGCCGGATCGGCAAGCTGATCGTCGCCACCTCGGGGGGGCAGCGGGATACGCTCGGCGCGATTGCCCGTCAGGCCGCGGCCAACGGCGTGGACGATCTCCGCGTGCTGGAGCGTGCCGAGATCCGGCGCCTCGAACCCGCACTGCACGCCATAGCGGCGCTCCATTCACCGTCGACCGGCATTGTGGACAGCCACGGCCTCATGCTGGCCTTCCAGGGCGACGCGGAAGACCACGGCACCCTCATCGCCTTCCGGTCACGGGTGACCGGCGGGGCCGTCCGTGCGGACGGGATCGAACTGTCCGTCGAGGATGCCTCCGGCACCGCGACCACGTTCCGGGCCGGCATTGTCGTCAACAGCGCCGGGCTCGATGCCCAGGGACTTGCACACACCATTGGAGGGGTGCCCAGCCACGCCATTCCGCCCCTGTATTACGCACGCGGGTGCTATTTCACGATGTCGGAACGGTCCCCGTTTTCACACCTGATCTATCCGGTTCCGGAAGACGGCGGCCTCGGCGTCCACGTCACGCTGGATCTTGCCGGCCAGTGCCGCTTCGGCCCGGACGTCGAGTGGATCGACACCCTCGACTACACGATCGACCCGGCCCGCGCCGAGCGCTTCTATCCCGTGATCCGGACCTACTGGCCCGATCTGCGGGACGGTGCCCTCATGCCCGGTTACGCCGGCGTTCGGCCCAAGGTGGCGGGACCGGGAGAGCCCGCCGGCGACTTCATGGTGGTGGGGCCGCGGCAGCATGGTGTCCCCGGCCTGGTGCATCTCTTCGGAATCGAATCCCCTGGACTGACCTCGGCGTTGAGCCTCGCCGACGAGGTCTGCGAGGAACTGGGGCTCTCGCCGAGGGAACCGTAGTCGGGACCCTCGCCTCCACCGGTCCGGCCCCTGCCACGACGTCGGCACGTGCTGGGAGCGTAACTGCGAGTGGTTCCTGACGGCGGAGGGGCACACGCGCCTGCGCCAGAGGCTGGACGAGGTCAAAGGGGTCCGCGAAAAGGCCATCAGTAGCCTGCTACGGAGAAATGTCGTGTAGCAGGCCTTGTATTGCCTCTTTTATTGACTCACAATTATCAGTAATATGTGACCTTTATTATCCTGTAACAGGATATAAAAGGCCATTTGATGCTGGTTAGGATCCAATGAAGACATCTCGACACATCGAGTCCGAGATCGGTTCCCGTCTGGCACGATTGCGGCTGTCCCGCAACGTGACGCAAGCCGCGTTGGCAGAGGACGCCGGAATCAGTCTCCGTACCCTGCGGCGACTCGAGGCCGGCGATCCTTCGACCCTCGACACATTTCTGCGTGTCGCCCTGGCTTTGGATCTGGGTGACGCCATTGTCGGCGCGATACCCACGGGTCAGATCCGACCCATCGAGCGCGTCTCGCGGACTGGTTCTGAGCGTCGGCGCGCCCGTCCGCGATCGCCGGAACGCAGGGATCCGACTTGGGCATGGGGTGACGACCCGGGTGACTGACGCAAACGTCATGCTCTGGGGCCGACGCATCGGAGCGGTGTCCTGGGATGAAACGCGCGCCTTGGGGGTCTTCCAGTACGACCCGGATTTCGTCGGAGTCGGCATAGAGGTGGCGCCTCTGACGATGCCCGCCAGAGAAACGCCCTACGAATTCCCGGCTCTCAATAGGGATACCTTCAGGGGGTTGCCCGGGATGCTTGCAGATGCCCTACCGGACAGGTTCGGCAACCGGCTCATTGACGCCTGGCTGGCGGAAACCGGCAAGAACCCGGAAACCTTCAATTCGGTCGACCGACTCTGCTACATCGGCCGCCGCGGCATCGGCGCTCTCGAGTTCGAGCCCGACCTTCGACGGCGGACTGGGGTGAAGAAACTGGAGATCGACCGACTGGTCGAGCTGGCGAATCGGGTACTCGACGAACGCGCAAACCTTGCCGGGCGCCTGGACGGCAAGAACGATGCCGATGCCCTTGAGGACATTCTGAGCGTCAGCACGTCGGCAGGCGGCGCACGACCCAAAGCCGTTCTCGCCTGGAACCCGAAGACCGGCGAATTCCGATCCGGTCAACTTGAGGTCGACGAGGGCTTCGAGCACTGGCTCTTGAAGTTCGACGGCGTGCGGAACAGCAGGGACAGGGAATTGGCCGATCCCGAAGGGTTCGGCAAGGTCGAATACGCCTACGCCAGCATGGCGCGCGCTGCCGGCGTCACGATATCGGAATGCCGGCTCCACCACGAGGACGGCCGCAGCCACTTCATGACGAAGAGGTTCGATCGAGATCCTGGCGGCCGCAAGCTCCACATGCAGTCACTCGGAGCGATGCAGCACTTCGACTTCAACGACCCATCGGCCTATTCCTACGAGCAGGCCGTCATGACGATCCAAGACCTGCGTCTCGGGATGCGTGCAATCGAAGAGCAATACCGCCGAGCGGTCTTCAACGTCATCGCGCGCAATCAGGATGACCACGTGAAGAACATCTCTTTCCTGATGGACCAGTCAGGACAATGGTCGCTGGCCCCGGCCTACGACGTCGCCTACGCCTACAGTCCGCATGACACATGGACCCGCGAGCATCAGATGAGCCTGGCGGGCCGCCGGAACGACTTTGGGCGCGACGATCTAATTCACTTTGCCGAGATGGTTGGCGTGAAGAAGCGCAAAGCACTGAAAATACTGGACCAAGTGAGCACCGCAGTTCGGGATTGGGGCCAACTCGCAGAAGCAGCCGGGGTCACGCCCCGTGATGTAGCACGGATCGAGAAGACCTTCAGATCGAATCTGATGTCGGGCCGATAGAGTTACCCCCATCGCATTCCGAGTGCTCCGAGTAAGTTGGCTTCCCCGCCCCGTTATTGGGCGATTCTGGACTTGCGCCGGCTGGCAAGTTCCGGTCGGACCGCACGGGAGACGTCGGCTGGATCAGCGTCCCCCTGACACGTCGAGCGACGCCCCGGTGGAATAGGAAGCCTCATCGGATAGGAGATAGAGAACGGCCGCCGCCACTTCCTCCGGGCTGCCAGCGCGTCTCAACGGCAGCGAAGGCGCGATCTCTTCCAGCCGTCCCTCCGGATGAATGTCGGTGTCGATGATGCCGGGCCGGACGCCGTTCACCCGGATCCCGAGTTCCGCGCATTCCATGGCCAGCCCGGTGGTCAGGGTGTCCACCGCGCCCTTCGACGCGCCGTAGTGGACCCAGAGGAACGGGTTCGCGAGGCGCGCCGCGACCGACGAGATGTTGACGATGGCGCCCCCTGCCCCGCCCCGGCGGGTGGACATCCGGCGAATCGCCTCCCGGGCGCACAGGAAGTAGCCCGAGATGTTCACCGCGAAACAGCGTTCGAGGATGTCTCCGGTGACTTCCTCGATCAGGCACTGCCCGCCGACCACGCCGGCATTGTTGACCAGCCCGGTGACGGTCCCCAGCTCACGGTCGCACGTCTCGAACAACCGCTCGATTTCGGCTTCGGATCCCGTGTCGGCCTGTACGGCGATCGCCTGCTGGCCTGCCTTTTCGATATCGGCAACGACCGCCCGCGCCAAGGCTTCGTTGCTGTAGTAGTTCACGCATACGTCGTAGCCGGCTACGCCGGCGGCCCGGGCCACCGCGGCGCCAATCCCGCGGCTCGCCCCTGTCACCATCAGAATGTTCGGCATGGCTGTCGATCCTCCCACCGTATGGCGGCCCGGACCATACAGGCATCGTTGGCCCATGTGTTGACAGCCAAGGAGTCATGACCGGGAGATGTCAGGCTAGGTCATTCCTGCAAGGGCCGGTTCTCGTGGAGTGGCCCATCCGGTTGTCGAGCGAACTTAGTGCACGACACACTCGCCCGCAGTGGCGTCAGACTCCTGAGGGCCGGCCACTGACGTCGCGAGGCCCCCGGCTAGGATGGACACGCGCACCTTCGAATCGGTGGCTGGCACACCTTCACGCGCAATGAAGCACAGGGATCGCTCCCGCCCCTCGGGAGCAACGCTTTGCTGACATGATCTTTGTGCAACACGATGTTTGTGTCCTTTGCAACGGGCTTCCTCCCATGAAAAACGTGACGATCACGCTGCTGGAAGACGTGGCCCGCTGGCTGCGCGTCAAGGCGGCCGAGGACGACCGCAGCGTCTCACGCTGGATCGCCGAGTTGCTGGAACGGATGCCACGCCGGGAAGACGAATACGAGTTAGCCATGCGACGGGCCTTGTCCATCGAGCCCCGCCGGATCAAATGGCCTGACGGCCGCAAACCGACGCGGGAGGAACTGTATGACCGGCCCGGTCTTCGTTGACACGAATGTTCTCGTCTACCGGCACGACACGTCGGACATCGCCAAGCAAACGCTGGCCGATGCTTGGCACAGGCTTCTCTGACGCCGACGCCTGGGTCGCCTGAGCATTCAGGTCTTGCAGGAATTCTGCGCAACCTTGAAGCAAGGCAGTGGGCCCTCGCTGGATCCCGCGGCTGCCCGCGACATCGTCGCGAACTACCTGCAGTGGGAGCCGGTCCGAATCGACGCAGGTGTGCTGCGAAGGGCCTGGGAGGTCGAGGAACGGTTTCGCCTGTCCTGGTGGGATGCGCTCATCGTGGCCTCCGCGCAAGCTTCCGAATGTCCGATTCTGCTGACCGAAGACCTCCAACACGGGCAGGACCTCAACGGCGTGCGTGCGGTTGACCCCTTCGCGGCGCCTCAGCTGAGCTCCCAGGAAGTACTCGAGCAACCATGACCCGTCGGAAATCGCCCTTGCTGGGCGAATGCGAGCGCCCGGGAAAGCAGCCGCCCATCGACAGGAGTAACCTGGGCCGCCCAATCCGGAACGAGCGGCCGGGCCCAGTGTTTCGCACGGCACGGACATCGAAACCGACACAGTCGACAAGCTGGAATCTCGCGCCTGCGACGGCATCCTCCGTCGAAGCGCGGAAATAGCTCCGGCCGGACAAGATCATCGAGATCTGGCGCCCGGGACAAGCCTCCGCTCCGGAGCGCCCGACGATCGCGACCCATTACGCCGCAATTTGTCAACGGGACGTGGTGCCCGGCGTCCTCAACGGTACGGTGCGCGACACGAGGTCGTATGTGCGCACACCGGCTCGATCGGTTCCAGAGCAGGAATCGGAGAAAGTGCTGCCTTATCTCAGCAGGTGGGACGACGCGTTCTGCATGAGAGAGGATGGGACCATGCGCCGAATTGCATCGTTCCTCGCCGCACCGCTGCTCGCCTTGGTCGCGCCGCACACCGTCTTTGCCGCAACCGACGATGGAATCGCGGTCGCCACGTTCGCAGGTGGGTGCTTCTGGTGCGTGGAGTCGGACTTCGACAAGGTACCGGGGGTGCTGGAAACCATATCCGGGTACACCGGCGGGACCGTGGAGAATCCAACCTACAGGCAGGTCACCAAGGGGGGCACCGGACATCGGGAGGCGGTGCAGATCCGCTATGACCCCATGCATGTCTCCTACGAACGGCTACTGCATATCTTCTGGCGCAGCGTCGACCCCACCGACGACGGCGGGCAGTTCTGCGACCGCGGGGAGAGCTACCAGACCGCGATCTTCGTCGGGAACGAGGAGGAGCGGCGCCTCGCCGAGACCTCGAGGGAGATGCTGAAGGAGTCGATGGTGCTGGACGCGCCCGTAGTCACGCCGATCGAGCCGGTCGGTGTGTTCTACCCGGCCGAGGACTACCACCAGGACTACTACACGAAAAACCCGATCCGCTATCGGTTCTACCGGTTTTCGTGCGGGCGCGACTCACGCGTGAAGCAAGTCTGGGGCGGGCAGGCGCACGAGGGCATCGGGCCGCACTGACGACAGGGTTCATGCAGGAGGCGTTGCCATCGCGCGAGGAGCAATGAGGTTCCCCGATAGCAAGACTGCGTACCGTAGTCACACAGAAGCGCCTGCCGACAAGAAGGCCACGTTCAGCACTCCTTTGCCTCATGGGCATGCGCGCGGGAGGGACTCCGCGAAGGACTTTGCCGCGGGCGCGTCACAACAGGCCGGCTCCAGGAGTTCGCGCGCACGGCACGTGTCCGGTCGGTGACGCGGCCTGGCGGCGCGGCGATGGTGGCCGGTCGCAAGTGAGCTTCGCAGGCCCCAAGCCGGCGAGCGGGGCACGCTTCCGGCCGTCAGAGCTACCGGTAACCCTGCGTCAGGGTTCCAAGCCTAAGCGAAGCTCCCGGAATTCTCTCAGCACGTAATGATGGTCCTGCTCCGGTCCCGGCGCGATGCCCAGACGCCAACGGGAAATCCGAAGATCACGCAAATGACGACCGCCACGAAGACGAGGTACGTGGTCACCATGGCCTCGGTCCACCAGCCAGAGAGCACGATGAAGCCGACATACGCTCCCACCAGCGCCGCGAGGCGCCACCCGCCCAGTACCCATCCGCACAAACCGGCCGCGCCAAGGAACACGGTCCAGGGAAGCTGTTCGAAGAAAGTCCGGATGGGAATGAGGACGTAGGGCGGGAGATACTCCCTGATGAAGCTCAGGGGTTCGAACAGTGCGGACACGACGCCCCTGATGAGCAGATCCCACTGCGGCGCCAGGGTGACGGTCAACTCGCGGGGCAGTTGCCCGGCCTCGGGCACGAGATAGGCCAGCAGGATTCCCGCTGCTGCGGCAAGGCCGGCCGCAGTCAGGTACGGATGGACACTCCAGAAGGGGCCGTCCTGCCGGTGCACCGGCTCCTTCTCTGACAATGCCTGGCTGAGCCGATCAAGCGCGATCGCCATCAAAACGATCGCGATGCCGCTCTCCAGGGCACGACCCAACTGGAGCGTCTGCAGGCGGAAGAGGAGATCAATGCCGAGGCCCCTGGCGCCGATGAACGCCGAGATCACGACCATCGCCAAGCACTGCATGATGACCTGGTTCACGCCGACCATAAGCGTTGGTCGAGCCGCCGGAATACGTACGCGCCAGAGCATCTGCCGCCTCGTGCACCCCGCCATGACACCCGCTTCCAACACTTCCTCGGCGACGCCGCGCAACCCCAGGATCGTGATCTTCGCCATCGGCGGGAGCGCGAAGAGGATTGTGGCGATCGCACCGGCCTTGTGGCCCAACCCGACGAAGACCACGATCGGGATCAGGTAGCCGAAGTGTGGCAGCGACTGCATGAGGTTGAGGATGGGCCAGAGCGCCCTCTCGAACCGTCTCCATTTCAGCGCAAAGATTCCGAGCACCAGCCCGATGAGGATTGCGATCGGTGCCGTGACCAGAACCAGCGACAGCGTGGTCATCGCCAGCTCCCACTTGCCGAACACGGCGCAATAGGCGATGCACGAGGAAGCGAGGAGTGCAAGACCCCACCCCCGCAGATACCAGCCCAGGATCCCCGCCAGCGCAGTCGTGACCACCCACGGAATCGGCGGAATTTCCCAATCCGAGAATCCGGAGATCAACAGATCTTCGGAAAAGTTCAGCGGCCACACGATCAGTCCCGCGATGCCGCGTGTGACGTCCCGGAAAGTAAAGAAACCGAATATCTCGTGCTCTCGCAGGACGCTGACGATGCCGTTGAACCAGTCGGCGACGCTGCTGCCCTTGATCGTGAGCGCGGGGAAGGACCCGTCTCCGAAGATGAAGAAAGGCAGCGGCAGGTTCGTGGTCCACAATTCGGGAGGAGTGATCGCCCAATCAGGCAGCGTGCCCCGGAACAGGATGAGAAAGGCGACTCCGAGTGCCGCCACGATCGGCCAGCGCAGCCGGAACCACACAGATTGCGGCCCGGCGGTCGAAAGTGCAGGCCAGACAGTCCCCGTCACGATCAGTTTCTGTCGGCGAACAGCGCGTCAACCACCTGCTGTCGGGCCAAGGATCCCACCACGTTCCCCGATCCGTTCACTACGGTCACGGGCTTGTCCTGGCCGATCACCAAACCTGCGACATCTCCAATGCGTTGGTCGTCGGTGACTGCCGGACCGTCGCTGTGGTCCCCGTCAGCTGGCCCCATGACGCTAGCGACCGTCAGCAGCTTGGCCTTCGGGATGTCACGCGTGAACGCCCGTACGTAGTCGGTGGCCGGCTTCGTAACCAACTCTTCAGCCGTACCGAGTTGCACAATCCTGCCCTCGTACATGATGGCGATCCGATCGGCCAGCCGGACGGTCTCGTCGAAGTCGTGCGTGATAAAGATGATCGTCTTATGCAGCAGATTTTGGAGCCGGAGGAATTCGTCCTGCATCTCTCGCCGGATCAACGGGTCGAGCGCTGAAAACGGCTCATCCAGAAACCAGACGTCCGGCTCCACCGCGAGCGACCTCCCGATTCCCACGCGTTGTTGCTGGCCACCCGACAGTTCGCGCGGGTAATACTTCTCGCGACCTTTCAACCCGACCAGTTCGATGATCTCTAGGGCCCGTTCGTGCCGCTTCGCACGATCCACGCCCTGAACCTCAAGCGGAAATGCGACGTTGTCGATCACCGTGCGGTGGGGAAGCAACGCAAAGTTCTGAAACACCATGCCCATCTTGTGACGGCGAATCTCGATCATCTCCTTCTCGGTAGCCTTGAGAAGGTCGGTGCCCTGAAAAATCACCTGACCGTGAGTGGGTTCGATTAGCCGCGAAAGGCACCGGACGATGGTTGATTTGCCTGACCCGGACAGCCCCATGATGACCAGGATCTCGCCCGGCTGAACGTCGAGATTGACGTCCTGCACCGCACCGATGTGTCCTGACTGCGTGAACTGGTCGGGCGAGGGTTTGGAGTCATGCCGGGCAAGGAATTTGGCTGGCTCGGGCCCGTAGATCTTCCAGAGTCCGCGGCAGAGAATTACAGGCTCAGCCATCGCGCAATCGCTCCACCGGACTGCTTGGTCCACTTGGGCGCATTGTGTCACGGCTTGATGCCGTTAGCAGCGTATCTGCACCGCCCAAGAAGCGCGGCCGCTCAGCAAGGTCACGGGCAAACACAGGAAACCGCGCACCGTCGGTTCACCGTGGACGGCATCGACGCCACGCGGCTGCGAACGGGACAGCCGTGCATCCTTACCGACATCTCGAAGCGCCGGCTTGCGGCGGGGCCGAACATGGCTCCTTGCCTGCACCTATCGCAGGTAGCTTCCCGGCGGCCATCCCGTCCAGCGAATGTTTGGTGTGGCGGCCGTGGCGATACGCTCAACGCCGAACCTTCCTGAACACGCAAGAACGAAAATGCCGGTCAGCGGATGACTCCGCTGACCGGCATTCGACCAACCATCAATGACGGTGCGATCGGGCGCTGGTTCGCCGGCTCTGTATCACCGATTATCCATCGGAGGACAGCCAAGCCTTCCACTTGGCCTCGTTGTCCGCGAGCCACTTGGCCGCCGCGTCCGTGACTTCCATCTTGTCGATGTCCACCAGCTTGGCCATCACCGCGATGTCCAGATTGGTGAAGTTGATCCTCTGGACCACCGCGTAGGCGGCCGGATGCTTTTCAGGGAATTCGTTCCAGACACCAATCTTCAGGTAGCCGTCCTTCGGATTTCCGCAGTCGTGCGTGGTTTCGGGATTGATTCCCAACGCCGCATCTTCACGGCATCCTTCGAAGTACTCCGGAAATTCCACGAACTTCCCGTTATAGAGAGCCTCGATGAAATTCGGGGTCCAGTTGAAGAGGACGATCGGTCTTGACTTTTCGGATGCGATCGCGAGCTCTGCCCAAAGCGCGTCTGCGGAGCCGGCGTTGATCACGGCAAAGTTCATGCCCAGCCCTGCGACACGCTCGTCGTCTCCCTTGAGCCACTCGGCGGGACCGCCCAAGAAGCGCCCCTTCGGTGAAGTCTCGGAAGTGACGAAAAGTTCCGCACAATTGTTCAGGGCCTCCCAGTCGGGCAGACCCGGGCAGGCCTCTTCGACGTACGCGGGGTACCACCATTCCTCGCGCGTCAGGGCATCGTGCGTTGCCGCATCGATCACGCATCCCTTGGCAACCTGCTTCTCGAATGCGACACCGAAGGCGCCCTGCCAAACCTCGTGCACTAGATCAACGTCGCCCTCGCACATGGCTTCGTAGACCGCGCCGCTGTCGGCCGGCACGTACTCGACCTCACTCCCGGCCGCCTCCAAGATGCGACCGACGACTTCTGCCCCGACCAGCTGGCTGGTCCAGTTGTGGAGCGGGATTCGAATTGGATCGTCGGCGTTCGCGGAACCCACGATCGCAAAAGACCAAACCAAGACGACACCGACTATTAGCTTACGGACAACCATGTCCATCCTCCCTTGCTGCCAGCGCATGCTTCAACCATCGCGTCCAAGCGGTCCGTGATCGGGAGGCCTTGAAAAGCCGAAATCTCTCGTTCCATCGATCCGTCTGTCGTTAGCGGGCGTCAGCCATTCGCACAGCCCAGATCCCGCTGACCGACAATCAAGCGAAAAGACGTAGAAGTCGGCCTGAAACCAAATTCGCCTGGTCTCCAGTTCTCGATCGGATCGCCAGTGGGCGCGTGGCCCGTGCAATACGCACGGCAGCAAAGGGTACCAAAGGCACCCCTCGGTGGATATCCCACAATTGGATGACAAATCGTGCCTGCAGATCGAAATTGTACGCTATTTCCGATGATTAGACCCCGAATACCTGACACGGTCCGGTCGTGCCGACCTGCCGCTTGGCCCGTCAGTCCCGACGGCTTCCGCTCATCCGGGCTCAAACCAGTTCGGCCGGTCTCGGATTGAAGGTTGCCCCGCTGGCCTAGTACGCGGAGCGGGTTTGACAAGTGATCGCAACAACCCAACATTGCAGGTATGGATACTTCCGTCGAAGCGCCGATCCGGCTCACCGAGCGGGCCCGACAGCGGCTTTCCTTCATTCTGAGTCAGCCTGAGCTGGCCGCGAAATTCGTCAGGATCGCCATTCAGGGCGGTGGCTGCTCCGGATTCTCTTACGACTTTTCGCTTGATGACGCGCTGGACGGACAGGACGATGTTGTCATCTCGCAACGGCCGGACGGGACGGGTGCCGGCCTAGTGATCGATTCGATGTCGATGATCTACGTGGCAGGGAGCGAGATCGACTGGGTCGAAAGTCCCGGCGGCGCGATGTTCAACATCGAAAACCCCAACGCGACAGCGAGTTGTGGCTGCGGCACATCCTTCGCGATCGACTGATCGCTCCACATGAAAATCGCCAGTTGGAACGTGAATTCGATCCGGATTCGGATCGAACACGTAGCCGATTGGCTGCGCGACGCAGAGCCCGACGTACTCGCGTTGCAGGAGTTGAAGGCCACCAGCGAACAGGTGCCGGTCGACATGCTGGAAGCCTGCGGCTACACCGTGGCAGTGGCGGGCCAGAAAGGCTTCAACGGTGTTGCGCTGGTGTCCCGCTACCCCCTGGAGGACGTGGTTTCCGGGCTCCCCGGCAACGATCGCGACGACGCTGCCCGGTACATTGAGGCGTGGGTTGACGCGCCCGAAGGGCGCGGCGTTCGGGTGGGATGCATCTACCTGCCGAACGGCAACCCGGTCGAGAGTCCCAAGTTCCCTTACAAGCTGGACTGGATGGCGCACCTGCAGGTCCGGGCCCGGCGACTGTTGGAGCTCGAGGAGGCAGTCGTGCTCGCGGGCGACTTCAACGTCTGCCCGACCGACCGCGATCTGGCGGATCCGGCATCCATGCAGGATGATGCGCTGTGTCGCCCCGAATCACGTGCGCGGTTCCGAAGCCTCCTGCACCTCGGCTACACCGACGCTTACCGGGACCTGCATCCGGACTCCGAGGAGGTGTACACGTATTGGGACTACGGGCGGGCGTTCGATGACAACCGAGGTCTCAGAATCGATCACTTGCTGCTCTCGCCGCAGGCGGCCGACCGGCTCGAGACGTGCGACGTCGATATCCGCCCGCGCACACGAAAACGCCCGTCGGATCACGCGCCAATCTGGTGCGCCCTTGCGTGAGGAAATCGCCACCGTCCAGACAAACGGTGGGGTCGGACGGTCGAAGACGGCGCTTCCGCTGTATTCTCGGGGCCGGCACACGCTAACCGGTGCCCGTTCCCAACTCCGGTAATTCCATGACCAACCAGGCTCCCTCTTCGCCCGGAACCATGTGGGGCGGCCGGTTCGATTCGGGACCGGTCGAGCTGATGCGGCGCATCAACGCCTCACACCCGTTCGACCGCAAACTCTGGCAGCAGGACATCCGGCAGTCGCGAGCGCACGCCGAGATGCTGAAGGACCGGGGACTGATCAGTGCGTCCGACCATCAGGCCATTCTGGACGGGCTGGCCCAGGTCGAGACCGAAATCGCATCTGGAGCCTTCTCCTGGAGCGACGAACTCGAAGACATCCACATGCACGTGGAACACCGCCTGACGGAAATCTCCGGACCGGCCGGTAAGCGGCTGCACACTGCGCGTTCGCGCAACGACCAGGTGGCGACCTCCATGCGATTGTGGGTACGCGACACGCTCGACCAGCTTGATGCTGGCCTGCGCGCCCTGCAGTCGGCACTGCTCGATCACGCCGACCGGCACGCCGGCTCGGTCATGCCGGGGTTCACGCATCTCCAGCCGGCCCAGCCGGTCACGCTCGGCCACCACCTGCTCGCGTACGTCGAGATGCTGGATAGGGACCGAGGACGGATCCGCGATGCACGCGACCGGCTGAACGAATGTCCGCTTGGATCGGCAGCATTGGCCGGCACGCCGTTTCCCATTGACCGTGAGGAAACGGCGCAAGCGCTCGGCTTCCGACAGCCCATGCGGAATTCGATCGACGCGGTCTCCGACCGTGACTTCGTGCTGGAAGTCCTGTCGGCGGCCGTCATCGCTGCCGTGCACCTGTCACGTCTGGCCGAGGAGCTGGTGCTGTGGTCCACGCCGGCGTTCGGCTTTGTCTCGCTGCCAGACGCGTTCTCGACCGGATCGTCGATCATGCCGCAGAAGCGGAATCCGGACGCGGCGGAGCTTGTACGCGGCAAGACGGGACGGATTCTCGGCGCGTTCGTGGCCATCGCCACGGTTCTCAAGGCCCTGCCGCTTGCCTACGCAAAGGACCTCCAAGAGGACAAGGAACCCCTGTTCGACGCGGCCGATGCGCTGGCGGTGTCGGTGGCCGCGCTGACCGGGATGATCGAAGCCCTGTCGTTCAACACCACCGCCATGCGGGCGATGGCAGAGGTCGGACATCCCACAGCCACCGACCTGGCAGATTGGCTGGTCGGCCAGGCCGAGATGCCGTTCCGGGACGCCCACGCGGCCGCCGGACGCGCCGTCAGGCTGGCGGAGGAGCGGAGCTGCCGGCTCGACGAGTTGTCCCTGGCCGACCTTCAGTCGGTGGTTCCCGAAGCGAACGCCGACGTGTTCAACGTGCTCGGCATCGAAGCATCGCTGGGCCGCCGCACCAGCGCCGGGGGAGCAGCCCCGGACCTAGTCCGCTCCGCCGTGGCGGCAGCGCGGACGAGGCTCCAGTGACCTGGCTGTCCGCCGTGTTCGGCATCGCCTTGCTGTTGCTGTCCGGTTGCGGCAGAGCGGGCGACCTGGTCCGACCTCAAGGCAGTGAGCACGATCCCGCCCCGCCGGGGCTGGAAACCGATCCGCCGTACCAGTTCTGATTCCCGTGCATCATTTTCACTACGACGAGGCAGGAATCCTGTGCGCGGAAGGCGTGCCATTGCCGGATATTGCCCGCGAAGTCGGGACCCCGGTCTATGTCTATGCAGCGGCAACGCTGCGCCGTCATTACGGCGTCTTTCGGGATGCGCTCGACGGTCTGGATTCGTTGATCGCGTACTCCCTCAAGGCAAATCCCAACCTGTCGGTATTGCGGCTGCTGGCCGATCTCGGCGCCGGCGCCGACGTGGTGTCTGGCGGCGAACTGGACCGGGCTAGGCGGGCAGGGATTCCAAGCGAGCGCATCGTGTTTTCCGGGGTCGGCAAGACGGAGAGCGAAATCGGCGAGGCGGTGGCCACGGAGATCCTCCAGTTCAATGTCGAATCCGACGCCGAACTCGAGGTCATCAATCGCGTTGCCTGCGAGGCCAACCGGAGCGCCCCGATCGCCTTCCGGGTCAACCCGGACGTTACGGCGGGCGGCCACGAGAAAATCGCCACCGGCCATAGACACACCAAGTTCGGCGTGCCGATCACGCGATCGCGCGAACTGTACGCCAAGGCGCGAGAGATGCCGGGCATCGTGGTGACCGGGATCGACGTGCACATCGGGTCGCAGATCCTTGACGTGGTCCCGTTCCGTTCGGCGTTTCGTGCGGTGGCCGAACTCGCCGGTAACCTGCGGGTCGACGGGCACGACATCCGGATCATCGACGTCGGCGGTGGCATCGGCATTCCCTACGGAGATCAGCCGGGCCTCGCGCTCCGGACGTACGCCGACGCGGTACGCGACACGCTGGGAACGGGCACCCGACTCGTCTTCGAGCCCGGCCGACTGATTGTCGGCAACGCCGGGATGCTGTTGTCCTCCGTGCTCTATATGAAGGAGGACTCCGAGCGCCGATTCGTCATCCTCGATGCCGCCATGAACGATCTCTTGCGTCCCACCCTGTACGGTGCCCATCATCAGCCGGTCGCGGTAACGAAGCCCGGGGCACGGGCGAGCCAGCACCCGTGTGACCTGGTAGGGCCAGTCTGCGAATCCGGAGATGTTTTCGCGGAAGGCGCACTCATGCCACCGCTTGCACCCGGTGACCTTGTGGCGTTCAGCACCGCCGGTGCCTACGGAGCTGTCATGGCGTCCGAGTACAATTCCCGTCCACTCGTCCCCGAGGTCATGGTTTCCGGTAACCGTTTCGGAGTCATCCGCAGGCGTCCCACCCGCGAGGAATCACTGTCGCTCGAGGTGCCGTTCAGCGCCGCGCCCGCCACAGCCGATTGCAGTCCATGAACCAGCTTTCCACCCTGCCCAGTGGCATTGCCTCTCGCGTTGCCGTGTCGCGGGCCCTGCTCTGGATCGAACGCGCCGTACCGGCCTTCCTGCCGGCAGCGCTGATCGTTGCCGCGTTCATTGTCCTCAGCCTGTTCGGACTGTGGACCGCGCTTCCGGGCTGGCTCCACCTGCTACTGCTGATCACGTTTGCCGCCGGCCTGCTGTTGGCGGTCGGGCGCGCGATCCTTGGACTGCGCTATCCGAGCGCCGCGGAGGGCATCCGAAGGCTGGAGCGCACGAACAACGCGCCGCACCGGCCCGTGACGACGCTGGTCGACCCGCCGGCCGCGTTGATCGATTCGGCCCGAAGAGCGTGGTCCCTGCACCTCGAGCGCACCCTCATCCGAGCCCGACGGCTCCGGCTCCGTGGTCCCCGGCAGCTGTTTGTGCGCGGTGACCCGCTGGCCCTGCGCTGGGCCCTGGCAATCCTTCTCGTTGCTGGATTCGCCGCCTTCGGCAACGAGACAGCGGCGCGCGTGGCCGACGCGTTCCAACCGAACTTCTCCAGACCCAGCGCCGTGCCCGGAACACTGACCGCCTGGGTGGCGCCACCGGGCTACACCGCCTTGCCGTCCATACCGCTCGAAGCCGGCCCCGGCGGCGTCGACGGCGCCGTTGTCGAGGTGCCGGACGGCAGTGTGCTCCTGGTCCGCGTGCACGGCGGATCGGGAGAATCCGAAGCAGAGACGGCTGCCGGGGCCCAGCTCTCCTTTGTCCAGCTGGATGCCGCCAACGCCGCGCTCGAGGTGCCGATCGACGATGGCGGCCCGGTAACGATCCGCCAAGGATCAGAGATCCTGGCCCACTGGGTGTTTGAGGTCAGCCCCGATGAAGCGCCGGAGGCCCGGTTCGCCCACCCGCCATCCGGAACCGCGCGCGGCTCGCTGCAGCTTGACGTCGCTGCCAGTGACGACTACGGGGTCCGGTCGCTGGAGACGGTGATCCGCTGGCACGGAGAGGAAGCCGTCGCCGCCGAGGGACCCATTCAGCTCGAACTCCCCGTCTCCTCGCGGCGCGCTCGCGAGATCGAGCATGTCACCTATCACGACCTCGCGTCGCATATCTGGGCCGGCGAACCGGTACAGATGGAACTTGCCGCCACCGACGCGCGTGGCCAGACCGGTACCGACACCGTCGAGACCAGGCTTCCCGCGCGCCGTTTCGACCATCCGATCGCCGCCACCATCATCACCGAACGCAAGAAATTCGCCTTCGAACAGGCGCCTCGACGACTCGTTGGTCAAAATCTGAAAGCGCTGGCAGCTGCCGGCGCCACCTACGGCGATGTGTCTCGGGTTCGCGACGCACTCGTCGAGGCCGCCGCCCTGGTGTCCGGGGAGCCCGCGCCGGAAACGCGCCGACGTGCCATCGACCTTCTGTGGGAGGCGGCGGTGTGGGTTGAAGAGGGAACCTTCGCCCAAGCGGACGCAGCGTTCCGGGATGCCCAGGACCAGCTCGCCGAGGCCTTGCGTCAGGACAGCCGGCCCGAGGCGCTCGAGCAGCTGCTCTCCGACCTCGGCGAGAACCTGATGGACTATCTCGAGGAAATGGAAGAGGCCTTCCCGCCGCCGGATCAAGGCGAGGAATCCGGGGCTTCGGTACCGGGCGGCTTCGATGCGGACCAGAACGCCACCCGCCGTGAACTTCAGGACAAGGTGGATGAAATCGTGGATCTCGCCACGACCGGGGCCCCGGAAGAAGCGGAAGACGCCCTCGATGACCTGCGCGACATCACCGAGAACATGGAACGCGCCGGCGAGCGGATGCTTGCAGAGTCGGACCAGCGGCTCGACCAGCGGCAGGCGATGATGCAGCAGATGCAGGAGATGATGGAGCAGCAGGAACAGCTGATGGAGCAGAGCTTCTACCAGTCCGCCCGGGCCGGTGTTGCCGATCAGAAGTCGCCGGGATCAGGGAGTTTTGACCCTCCGGAAGACCGCCAGAACCGGCTCCGCCGGGAACTCGGCGAGATGATGCGGCGGCTCGGGGAAGAAGGCGAGGAGATCCCGTCCGAACTGGGTGAGGCGGAACAGGCGATGCGGCAAGCTGCTCAGGAATTGCAGCGCAGTCGGCCCGGGCAGGCCTCCGAAGCCCAGGGGAAAGCGATCGATCTTCTCCGCCTGGGGTACGAACAGGTCCGGCCCATGCCGGGCGGGCTGGGCCCCAGCCAGGTAGCCGGCGAGCGGCCGGGTGAACACAACCGACAGTCGCGCGACCCGCTCGGACGCGTGCCGCCCGGTGACGGTGCTTCCCCCACCGGCGACGTGGGCATCCCGAAGAAGCTCGAACGGCGGCGGGCGCGCGAGATCGTCGAGGAACTCCGGCTACGCGCAGGTGACGCCACCCGGCCGGAGCTCGACCGCGACTACGCGACGCGTCTCCTCGACTGGTATTGAGTTCAAGGCGTAGCCCGGCTGCACGGACCCCGCCGCGGCCCTGACAAGGCGGCTACGAGGAGCCGTCCTCGGCGAATGCGCGGGGACCGCTGCCGTGCGGGAACAGTCGCGTGACGTGCCCCATCTTTCGACCGGGCCGGCTGATCTTCTTGCCATAGAGATGCAGGCGGACGCTGCCGTCCCCCAGATAGCGGCTCCAGGCCTCCACGTCGTTCCCGATCATGTTTTCCATCACTGCATCGTGCAGCCGGTCCACGCTCCCCAGCGGAAGTCCGCAGCACACCCGGACCTGCTGCTCGAACTGACTGGTCTCCGCCGCATCGATCGTCCAGTGTCCCGAGTTGTGCGGGCGGGGGGCAATTTCGTTGACGACAACGCCGCCGTCCGCCAGCACGAACATCTCCACGGCGAGCACGCCGACGCAGTCCAGTTCGCGGACCACCGTGCGGGCCGCCGAAACTGCGGCGTCCGCCGTGGCCCGGGAAATCAGCGCCGGCACGATGGACGTCCGAAGAATGCCACCGGCATGCCGGTTCTCAGCCGGCTCGTAGGCTGCTTCCTCCCCATCCTGCGAACGGGCAATGATCACCGACACCTCACACGCGAAGTCGATCCAGCGTTCCAGGACGACTGGTACGTGCCCCAGGCGTTCCCAAGCCGCCGATAGGTCGTGCGCTGACTTGACCCGCACTTGGCCTTTTCCGTCATAGCCTTCTCGGCGGGTCTTGAGAACCGCCGGAAATCCAACCTCGGTCGCGAGTTGAAGTTCCTCAGGGTTCTCGATTCCGCGGAACGGGGCGACCGGTAGGGCTGCCTTAGAAAGGAAGTTCTTTTCGGCGAGTCGGTCCTGCGCGATTGCGAGCACGTTGGGGCCCGGACGGACCGCGACCCGTTCGGCAACGACCTTGGCTGCAGCGAGGGGAACGTTCTCAAATTCGTACGTGACGACCTGAACGGAGTTGGCAAAGCGCTCGAGAGCAGCCTGGTCGGAGAACGAGGCGACGGTGACGGCGGCTGCGACCTCTCCTGCCGGTGTGTGCTGCTGGTCAGTGAATACGTGCGTGCGATAACCCATGCGGGCGGCAGCCATGGCCATCATCCGGCCGAGCTGCCCGCCGCCCATGAGGCCGAGGGTTGAACCCGGCGGTCGGTGGAGTTCCGGAACTGAGGAGAAGCGGAGTGGCCGATTCACGCCCCGTCGTCCGGCTCGTGCGCCACGCTCTCGGTCTGAGTGTTCCGCCAAGCCCGAAGCTTTTCTTCCAGTTCTGCATCGGTGCCGCTGAGGACGGCGACCGCAAGCAGGGCGGCGTTGATGGCACCGGCCTTGCCGACGGCCAGTGTCCCGACCGGTATTCCCGCCGGCATCTGGACGATCGAGAGCAGGCTGTCGACACCGTTGCCGAAAGCCGTCGGAATGGGAACGGCAAACACAGGGACCGTCGTCATCGCCGCCGTCATGCCAGGCAAGTGCGCCGCCCCGCCGGCACCGGCGATCACGACTGCGAGACCGCGGTCACGCGCCGTGCGGGCGTATTCATAGAGACGTTCCGGAGTGCGATGCGCGGAAATGATCCGTCGCTCGTGCGGAACGCCGAACTTCTCCAACAGTTCCGCAGCGTGCTGCAGTATGGGCCAGTCGGACTGGCTGCCCATGATGACCCCGACCTTGGGAAGCTGCCCGCCAGCCATAGTCCCTCCCTTCTAACCACCGTCTTCCGGGAGCGTCACGAGCAGCCCCCCCGTGAAGCAGTCAACCGTCAACAACCTCAGGCGATGATGTCTGGAGGCGTGCGTTCGAAGGCCGCAATCCGGTCCATAACATTGCGTTTTTCTTCCCGCAATCGCCGTATTTCGGCGAAATCGCTGACCGCGCCCCTCGATTGTTCCGAAATTAGGCGATCGAGTTCTTCTGATCGCTCGCGCAGCGCAGCCAACTCGTCTGCATGATCTGTACTGCTGCTCATACGCTTCGTCTCCCTTTGCAGGGCTCTGCAAATTGTATACCAGAGCGTCGGACTCCGGTTTGCGATCCCGCCGTGAATTCGTGCTATGCAGGGAAACGTGCCGGGCCCGAGTGCGGTTGAACAGCTGATGGCAGTAATTCGCGGCGGGACAGTGGAATCGTGACGTACATCGAATCGCTGGCTGCACCGTTCCTGCGAGCGCTCGGACCCGAAGCCGCGCACCACCTGGCGCTTCGGGCACTGGAAGCCGGGATGGTCAGTGTTGCCGGCGTGGAGCCGGACGCCGTTCTGGCCAACGAGGTTGCCGGAATTTCCTTCCCTTCACCGCTCGGACTGGCCGCCGGCTTCGACAAGGACGCGCGTGCAGTTCCGGCGCTGGGACGGATCGGGTTCGGACACGTCGAAGTCGGTACCGTCACGCCGAAACCTCAACCCGGCAATCCGCGCCCAAGGATATTTCGGTTGCGGGCGCAGGAAGCGATGATTAACCGGCTCGGATTCCCTAGCGAGGGACTGGAAGCGATCACCACGCGCCTTGCCAGGCGCCCAGAACGGCTGATTGTTGGCGCCAACGTCGGCTGCAACCGGGTAACGCCAGATCCGATCGCTGACATTGTCGAAGGCATCAATCGATTGGGAGGATTGATCGACTACGTCTGCGTCAACGTGTCATCGCCCAACACTCCCGGGCTGCGCGACCTCCAGACCGGATCAGCCCTGGACCAGCTGCTCCGGCGAACCCGCCAGGCCAGAGATGATGTTGAGGGGAAGACCGGCCGACCGCTCCCGTTGTTCCTGAAGATCGCGCCGGATCTGACCGCACCACAGGTACAAGATCTGGCTGACCGGCTTGTCCACCAACCGGTGGATGCCCTGGCGGTGTCCAACACCACCGTCGCGCGACCCACGACGCTGACGGGTCGGCACCGAGCAGAGGCTGGTGGCCTAAGCGGGCCACCCCTGTTCGAATCCTCGACGCGACTGTTAGCGACGCTGCACCAATCGCTTCCCAGATCCATCAGTCTCGTCGGGGTCGGGGGGATTGCCAGCGCCGCCGACGCCTGGCGGAAGATCGAGGCCGGGGCCAGTCTCGTGCAGCTCTATACGGCCTTCGTTTACCAGGGAACTGAATTGATCAATCGTATCCACAGAGGATTGGCTGAGTTCGTCAGGGAGTCCGGTTCGCGATCGTTGGCCGCAGCCGTCGGCACCCGCTCGGAAGAGATCAGCGAGACCCAAGCGAATGCCTGACATGCCACCGCCGCCGATCTACGACTCGCTGGCAGCCCCGGAACTCTCGACGAAGGCGTACGTGCTCGATGTATGGGGAGTGCTCTGGGACGGTATCCACGCCTATCCCGACGCGGCAGCCTGTCTGCTCGAACTTCGGCGGCAAGACAAGCGGGTTCTCTTGCTCTCCAATGCGCCGCGCCCAAGCCGCAGCGTGGTTCACGGTCTGGCCGAGATCGGCATTGCGGAACACCTCTTTGACGGCATCCTGACTTCCGGTGATCTGTGCAGGGAGGCTTGCGCCAACGGCGGTGGCGAGTTCGGCACCGCGTATCACTACCTCGGGCTCGAAAAGGATCGAGCCTTGCTGGAAGGCCTGCCGTTTCGGGAAGCCGCCGAGCTCACTGCCGCGGACTTCATACTGAACCTCGGTACCCGGCAGCTTGGTGAGTCGGCAGGGGCGTATCGCGCCGAGTTGTCACGGGCACGTGATCGGGATCTGCCCATGCTCTGCGCCAATCCGGATCGGATCATCGTGCGTTCCGATGGAACCTCCGTCGACTGCGCGGGTGCGCTGGCGGACCTGTACGCGGCGCTCGGGGGCTCGGTGCGATCATTCGGGAAACCTCTGCGTCCCACCTATGACGCATGTCTTGAGCGCCTGCGGAATTGGTTGCCTGATCTGGTCCCAAGCGCCGTACTGGCGGTCGGCGACTCCCTCACGACGGACATCCGCGGAGCCCAGGCCGCGGGGTTTCGCACCGCTCTAGTGGCCGGGGGAATCCACGGACTGGAACTCGGTCTGCAACGACATGGCGACCGCCCCGACCCGCGACGGATTGCCGCACTGACCGAGCGGATCGGGGTTCGTCCGGACGCCGTCCTGTCGACATTCCAGTGGCGTGCATGACGATAGCTGGGGCCGCGGTGGCCACCGCGTGGCACCGGACGGTGGAACTGCGTCCGCGGAGCGCCAGTCCCTCTCTGCTGGCGCGCTTCCGCGGAACGCCGATCCCGCCAATCGCTTGGACGATCTATCAAATCCCGTCAATATCTTGACTAGCATTCGCCACCAAGCGGGCGCGTTGCTGCAAATCTCGAATTGAATTTCCGATAGTCGTCGACTATAGGTCCCGATATGGCGACTGATACTTCCGAGCTTCAATCCCGCGTTCGCTACGAACCGGATGACCGGCCCCCCGCGTTGCTGGCAGCGGGTCTGGGACTGCAACTCACCATCCTGACGATTTCCGGGATCGTCATCACGCCGCTGATTGTGATTCAGGCCGCCGGCGGCTCCGACACGTACATGATGTGGGCGGTCTTCGGGTCCGTGGTGGTCAGCGGAGTCAGCACGATTCTCCAAGCTGTCAGGGTCGGTCGGATCGGCGCTGGCTACGTGCTCTTGATGGGGACCTCCGGGGCCTTCATCGCCATCTGCATTACCGCCATCGCGGAGGGCGGGCCGGCGATGCTGGCAACGCTGGTCATCATTTCCTCACTCTTCCAGTTTGTACTGGCAAGGCGGTTGTCGCTGTTCCGCCGGGTGCTGACTCCGACCGTCGCGGGCACCGTCATCATGCTGATTCCGGTGACCGTGATGCCCATCATCTTCGACTTGCTCGGGCGGGTTCCGGACGGAACGCCAGCCGAGGCAGCGCCGTTGAGTGCGCTTGTCACGCTGCTCGTCATCGTCGGGATCGCCGTCAAGGCGACCGGCGTGCTCCGACTGTGGGCGCCTGTCATCGGCGTCGTCGCCGGGTCGTTGGTTGGCGGGTACTTCGGGATCTACGACACGGCTAGGATTTCCGAAGCACCGTGGATCGGTTTTCCGGACGCCAGCGCGTGGCCCGGCTTTGACCTGAGTTTCGGTCCGACGTTTTGGGCATTGTTGCCGGGTTTCGTCTTCGTGACGCTGATCGGCGCCATCGAAACCGTCGGCGATTCCGTAGCGATCCAGCGGGTTTCGTGGCGGCGTCCTCGGGCAGTCAACTTCCGTTCGGTCCAGGGGGCCGTCACCGCAGACGGTGTGGGAAACCTCCTGTCGGGCTGCGTCGGCACGGTTCCGAACACCACGTACTCCTCGAGCGTCTCCGTCACCGAGTTGACGGGCGTCGGCGCACGCACGGTCGGCATTGCCGCCGGAACGATATTCCTCGGGCTCGCGTGTTTCCCGAAGTTGCTGTCGCTGATTCTTGCGATCCCGAGTCCCGTCGCCGGCGCGTACGTCAGCGTCCTGCTTGCCATCCTCTTCGTGGTGGGCATGAAGGTCCTGATACAGGAAGGAATCGACTACCGGAACGGCATGATTGCCGGCGTGTCGTTCTGGGTCGGGGTCGGCTTCCAGAACGGCATGATCTTTCCCGAAGTCTTCGCGGAGTTTGCGGGCGGTCTGCTGCAAAACGGCATGACAGCCGGAGGGCTGACGGCACTGCTGCTGACCCTGTTCGTCGAACTCGCCGAACCCCGCCGCTGGCGCATCGAGGTGCCCTTCCAGGTTTCCGTTCTGCCCAAGGTCAGAGAATTTCTCCAGGCGTTCGCCACGCGAAGCGGCTGGGGGAAGACGATGATGAACCGTCTCGACAGCGCAAGCGAGGAGACCTTGCTGACGCTGCTCCGGCAGTATGGCGACGAAGACCCCGGTGGCGACGCTGCACGACGATTGCTGCTGGTCGCGCACAAGGAAAGCGACGAAGCGGTTCTGGAATTCATCGCGTCAACCGGTGAGGCGAATCTCCAGGATCAGATCGCGCTGCTCAGTGAACGCGCGACCGAAGCCCCCGTCGAGCACGAAGTTTCCCTCAGGCTCTTGCGGCACGTTGCCTCGTCGGTTCACCACCAGCAGTACCACGACACCGACATCGTGACCGTACGGGTCAAGGTCCCCGCCGAGCCAGAACCCTAGCACCGGCCGTGCCGGCCGATTGACATCCAGCAAGCTGCGCCCGGCGTTCTCCCGGCGGCGCATCAATGGGTGCGGCCATCGATCAGCATGACCAGTGTCGGGAGAACGAACAGGATAAACAGCGCCGAGAGCAGCAGCCCACCCAACATGCTCACGACGAACGGCACCAGGAAAATCAATTCGTCGCCCCGTTCGTAGAGCAGCGGCGACAGCCCGAGCACGGTCGTCAAGCTCGTCAGGAACACGGCCCGGAATCGATGCCGGGCGGCCGCCGATGCGGCCGCAATGGCAGGTAGCATCCGGTTCTCTCGACGCAGCAGGTTGTATCGATCCATGAGCACCAACGCGTCGTTCACGACAACTCCTGACACGCCGATCATTCCGAAGATGGATATCGCCGTCAGATCCCAGCCCAGAATCCAGTGACCGAATACCGCGCCCGCAAATGAGAGAAATATCCCCACCACGGCGACCAGGGGCTTCCAGTAGCTGCGCAGGAACGCGGCCATAAACGCGTACATCGCGATCAACACGATGGGAACCAAGACCCCCAGCGTCGTCAGCATCGTTCTTTCGTCCCGGGCGCCGCCTTCGGTTTCGACCTTCAAACCGGGATATTTCGCAAGCAGGTCCGGCATGAACTCGGTGTTGACGTGTCGTCGTGCCTGAATCGGCGTGATGACCGAGGGATCGGCTTGCGCGTTCACGACCGCCGCCTGCTGACCATCGATCCGCTTTAGCGTGCCCAGTTCGCGCGTCTCGGTGAGTCGCGTGACCATCGACAGTGGCATCTCGTCGTTGGTGACCCTGTCGCTCGCGCCAGCCCGCAGGCCGGGGCCAACCTGGAAGATCCGCTCACGGGCCAGCTCACCCAAGCTCGTTCGGCGCTCCGGCGGATACCTCACCATGACCTTCAGTTCTTCGTGTCCACGCTGAAGGCGTTGGACTTCGATGCCGTGAAAGTTGGCACGCAGCTGTGCCCCGACCAGAGCAGCGCTCATCCCTGCCGCCTCCGCGGCCGGCGTCAACTCGACCTCGACGTGCCGCTTGCCAACGGACAGGCTGTCGGACACGCCATAGATGCCTGGAATGGTCGCCAAGTATTCCCGCAACTCCGCAACCGCTCCTTTCAGCGTTTCCAGGTCTTCGTGCTTAAACGCGTAGGCGACACCCGGCTTGGTGCGCACCCTGGTGGTTTCGTAATCAACCGATTCCAGATAGGACGTATCCCCGACGTTGTGGCGCCACAGCTGCGCGATCTCCCACGGGGAAGCCGTGCGAATCGGCCGATCATTGAGATGCAGACGTACCGACGCGACGTGACTGCGCGGACGGTCCTCCTTGCCGGCCCTGGACGAGGCCACGTTGCCAACCATCATGCTCACGGCATTGATGGAATCACTACCCAGCTCGTCGTTGATGCTCTCGGCCGCGCTCACGAACCGCTCAGCGACCGCCAGCGTGCTCTCAAAGGGCGCACCCATCGGAAGCTTGAGATCCGCCTGCACGCTGTTCGTCACATTGGCCCGGCTGTCATACATCACGACCCGGACGATTTCTGAACGGACCAGCAAGACCGCAGCGACAATGACCACCAGCCCGCCCGTCAGGGTCAGCCCAATATTCGTGACCGACCAGGACACGGCCGGAACTACCACACTCTCGCGAAGATTCTCCAGCCAGCCCCGCACAAATTCCTGCACGTCCTTGAGCGGGGACAGACTCCAAGGCCGTTCGTGCGCTAGGTGCGCCGGCAGGATCAGGAACGCTTCCGCCAGCGAAACCAGCAAGACAAAGAGTGCGACGTACGGGAATACCTTCAGAATCTGAAAGTCGCCGGACGTAATGAACGCAAACGGTACCAGTGCCAGCAACGTGGTCACGACACCGACCAGAATCGGGCCGAAAACAGCTTTCGCGCCACTGATGGCAGCGTCCAATGCGCTCTTGCCGGTCTCCCGCTCAGCGGCGATGCTTTCTCCCACCACGACTGCATCGTCGACAACAATTCCTATGAGCAGGAAGAACGCGAAGACGGTGCCCATGTTCAGTGTAAGGCCTGCCGGGCCAAAGAAGATCAGCGATCCGATAAATGACAGCGGGATGCCGACAGCAATCCACGATGCCACCCGCAGGTCAAACACCAGCACCAAACAAATGAACACGAGCAGCGCGCCAATCACCCCGTTCCGGATGATCTCCGTCAGCCGGTCCAACGCGGGCTTCGCGCTATCGCTCCATACGTCAATGACAACGTCCTCTGGTGTCTGGTAGCTGCCCAGCCACTCCCGGACGTCCTCTGACATCTCGACAATTGACTGCTCCTCGGCTGCATCGACGCGGACGAGGACGGCTGGCCAGCCATTGAATCGGGTAACTGTCTGGTCATCGACGAAACCGTCGCGAACCTCAGCAACGTCACCAAGCCGCAGAATGGTGCCGTCCAGCCGGGTCAGCAGCGGAATATCCTTGAAGTCCTCGCCAACCCTCCGTTTGGCGATGGTATGCAGGATCACCCCGCCGGCATCGGTGTGGAGTTCGCCAAATGTCACGTTGACCGATTCCCGTTGCACCGCGTTGGCAATTCTGCGAATCGTGAGACGGTTCCGGCGCAACGCCTCCTCGTGAACCTCGATGGAGATCTCGCGGTCCCGGGTTCCTCGAAGCTCCACTTGCGACACGGTCGGCAATTGCAGTAGCTCGCCACGGACGCTTTCCGCCGCAACTCTTAGCTCGTCCTCGGTCAGCCGTGACGACGAGACCGCAAGCGTCACGACTTCAAGCGCGACTTCCTGCAGCCTTACTTCCGGCTGCTCCGCGTTGGCCGGCGGAAAACGCTCGATGCTGTCCACGGCGTTCTGGACATCCAGCAGCGCGGAAGCGGAACGTGCAAACGGAGCAATCTCAATGTCGACGCGCCCGAGGCCGTGGGTAGCCGTCGTGATGACCCGCTCTACCCCCGACAACCCGAGGATGTTCTCTTCTATTCGCCGGTTGATGTCCTCTTCCACTTCCTGCGGAGAAGACCCAGGTGCCGGTACGGTTACCGTGACCATCCGAAGATCCATCTGCGGGAAACGCTGAATGGGAATCTGGGATCCCGAGATGATCCCGCCGACGATGAACAGCACCATCAGCAGATTGGCGGCAACCGGGTTACGGGCGAAATAGGCGATCAGTCCCGCTCTCGATGGCGCGCCGGGCTGGGCCGTCGTTGGGAGATCGGTTGTACTCATGTCGAAGCTCCGCTACTCGGACGGCACCGCTTCCGCAATCGTGACCGCCAATCCTTCTCTTGCTTCCGGCAGAATGCCGAAGACCACGCCCTCCCCGGCGTCGAACGCCTCCACGACCAGCCCGTTCTCCACGCGGCCCAATGCTGTCGGCGTAAACAACGTCAACTCGCCGTCCCGGACGACCCACACGCGGTTCTGCTCCTGAATGGCGGCTTCCGGCAGTGTGTAGACATTCTCGTAGGCGGGACCTTCGATCTCGCCCTCACCAAACGAGCCCGGCAAGGGCAACGAAGCTACCGTCTGATTCGAGGCAAACCTGAAAAACACGGTAGCCAGACGGCTGCTCGGAGCGACCATCGAGGACACGCGTGTCGCCTCCAACCGATGGGTACCCACTTCGGTGCGAACTATCGCGGAACGCCCCTTGAGCGGGCTCAAATACGCGAGGCTGGAGACTTCCATCGGTGCCTCGAACTGCAACGCGTCGACCCGATACACGGTCCCGATCCTGCCCCCGGGGCCAACGTCGCGATGCGGACCGACGACCTCGCCAACCTCCAATTCGGTACTGATCACTCGACTCTCGTACGGCAGGGAAATACTCGTTCGTTCAAGTTGGAGACGTGCCAGCTCAAGCCCTGTCTCCGCGCTGGCCAGCTGCGCTTCCGCAAGCGCGACCCGCAACGCATTTCCCCGGGCCTCCTCGATTTGCAGCCGGACCGCCGCTTCACTGACCGCGTTCCCAGCCGCCTTGACCTGAAGCTCGTATTCGGTTGGATCAATCTGAACAAACTTCTCGTCCGCCGGAATCACCCCGCCGTTATTGAAGTTTGGTGATATCCAGCTAACACGCCCGGTGACTTCTGCAACAACGCCCGTCTGTTCTTCCAGTGTTACTGCCCCGGTCAGCTTTAACTTAATTGACTGGTCTACAGTTTCGGGTTTGACTACCTGTACGACAGGTTTAGCTGCATCAAATGACAAATCAGAAGATGTATCGATTTGAACATGACCAGGAGCTCTTGCGAAATACAATGCCACGACAATCGCCGCTAAAATCAGCGCCGCCTGCACGAAGCCAGGCAACCGAAACCGTCCGGGCTGCCCGGCTTGGCCGTCATTAAGCTGTGCCATCTTGATTTCCGATTGCTGATACAAGTTCCCCGGTGCAAGGGACGAAGAACTAGAGGCCAGGTATCAAGGAACCACGCCGTACTGCATCCGCTCCCGGATTTGATGAGCCTCTTTCCATCCTCACAACGGTGCCAGTAATCCGCAAAATACACCTCGTAACCGTACGTGTCCACACGCCTCAATGCCAATTATCCGTAACTTGCATCTGCTCTTTACTCTGACTTGACGTTTGTCAAGCTTGCTAGCAACTCCATCTTAGGGCGGCAGACTGATTCCGCCACAAATCTTTGCCGTAGCACGCCAGTCAAACCAGCTCTGCAAGCGACTTGTCGGCCAATGTCCTTACCGACCTTGTCGCAGATACGTGATACTTCACCTGATAACCATTCACTTACGTATCAATAGGACCTATGGCGCAAACCAGGTGCGTCCCCAGCTATGCATTCTCGTTCTATATTATTGTTACAACATTCATGAGCTGCATGGCAAAGAACATTTCTGATAGCGGCGAACGTTCAATTGCAGGTAACAAGAACTTGCAATAAAGATTGTCGGTGCTGCACTGTTTATCCTGGCATATGCCGTCGACCGCTGGCTGGACATGCAGGAAAGTGTGAAGGCCCGCGACCTCGGCACGGTGTTGTCGCTCTGGGCCCTGCAGTTTGCACTGCTCTTGCTGACCGTACTGAGCTTCGACGCGCCCTGGGAACGAGTGCTCTCCGCCGGCTGGGATTATCAGACGTCGATGTGGATCATTGTTGCCGCCGTCATCGCAGCCGCAATCTGGATCGGTTGGAAGTCCGCGAGCCGCCGGCTCCTGTTCGGGATGACCGTTGGGAGCAGCGCAACCATGATCGCGGTGATCGCATCCGGTACGGGCAATGCAGGGACCGATTCGAAATGGCGGGCGCGCAATAGCATCGAACGCATGCAAGTGCAGACCCTGCGCTCCGCGTCCCAGCCAACCATGATGTTGAACAGACAAGCGGCCCTAGCGGATCGGGAACTCCCTCGCCAGCTTGCGCAACGTCCCGAAGAGCTCCGTATCGTTGATCACGCGAGGAACCTTGTTTTGCCCGCCGAGCTTCCCGCGTCCCTTCATCCAAGCGACAAACCCCCCGGGAGGCAGCACCGCGACCCGCGGTGGATCGAGCCCCCAGCCGTCGGCGCGATGAGCCGCATAGTCCTCGTTCAGGCGCATCAGTACCAAGTCGACGCCTGCCGCGAACGTCCGAACTTGGGCGGAGTCCACGTTGGGATCGGAAAACTCGACGACGAAGAGATGTCCTCCACGTTCGCCGCTCCGTTCCGAAAACAGGCTGCCAACGGCAAAATCGTCGACGGTCGCCCCGATCGCCTTCGCGGATTCCGACACGGCACGCTCGAGTTCCGCCCCGATCACGTGCTCGCCGAACGCCGAGAGCGTGTAGCTGGTCCGACCGGTGACCAGAACACGTGGCGGGTTGCGATCGACCAATGTGACGGTGTCGCCGACCAGGTACCGCCAAAGGCCCGCGCCGGTCGAAATGACGAGAGCGTAGTTCACGCCCATCTCTACGTCGCCGATCCAGCGGCAATCCGGTTCCCGGGCTCCGAGTTCGCTCACCGGAATGAATTCGTAGAAAATTTCGTTGTCCAGGAGGAGCCGCAGGCCTGCACCGTCGGCGCCGTCCGCCACACCGAAGAAGCCCTCGCTCGCCGGATAGACCTCCCGGGTTTCAGCCCCGGTGCCCTCAAGGAGGGCCTCGAAGCGGTCCCGGTAGGGCGCCCAAGCGACACCGCCATGGACCAGCAATTCCAGATCCGGATACACGGACGCGATCCGCCCGTCCCCGGCACCGGCGATCTCCAGCAGTCGGTCGAAATAGATGAGAAGCCAGCTCGGCGTCCCGCCGACCGCACGGATGTCCTCCTGCCGGGAACTCCGGGCGATACGTTCGACCTTCGTCTCCCAGTCGGCAATTCCCTCCAGGCGGCCCGGAGGAAAGTAACGCGGTCCCGTCCAGGCCGGCCGGACCGCCGCCGCGATCCCGCTGAGATCCCCGCTGTAGACACCGCGCTCCTGACGCGTGAGGCCCGTTGATCCTCCCAGCATGAAGCAGCGCCCGGCCAGCACTCGACTGTCCGGCCGGTTCTCTACGTGGTGGACGAGCAGGTCCGCCACAGCACGTGCGTTGGCGCGGTTGATCTCTCGGCTGACCGGGATGTACTTGGTTGCCCCGCGGGTGGTTCCTGATGACAGGGCGAAGTAAGGGATCGTTCCGCGCCAGGTGCAATCGACCAGCCGGGGAAACGAATCCCGCCAATAGTTGTCCCAGAATTCCTCATAGGTCCGGATGGGGACGCGCTCCCGATAGTCTCCCAAAGTTCGGATCGCTCCGAATTCATGCTGCCCAGCAAAGCGCGTGCCGCGCGCACGATGGACAAGGGATCGCAGGACACCCTGCTGGACCTCTTCCGGATTCATTCGCTTGAGCCTGCGCAGACGCCGGCTCGCGTAAGCCCGGAGCAGCCAAGTCAAGTCGTACACCGATCAAGTCACCGGGAACGATCGGTCGCCCCACGGCTTCGACAGACCGGGATTCGTCGAAGCGGCCGGGTCTCCTCGCACCGCACGGAAGGTTCCTTGCGAATTCGGGCATCCGTCCTGCGGCGCTCCGGGCCTCCGTCGAGACCTTTGGCCACGCATCTTCCAAGCGTTGTAGCTTGCCCCCGGCGTCCTGTCGGCACGCCAGCGGGACCGGCACGTGCGGAGTGTCCTGCCGGCATGCTTCCCAAGTTTACGGGGCCCGCTGGATCCAATTGCCCTGCTTTCACGCAAGCAATGCGAACGTCTCGTCGACACCGTAACCGCAGGCTGAACCAGGTGCCAATCAATGGTCCCGCGAACGAGCGCCGATCCGCCGACGGGTGCAAACTGCTCGGACCGAGGCCGCCGCGGTCGCTACCTGATGCTCAGTTTTGGAGCACCAGCTTGTGCGGAAAGCGTTCGCGAACCGTGTCGATCGACAACGGCACTTGGACGTAGCCGCCGTCTCTCCAAAGGGGCCACTGGTCCAGCATGGTCGAACTGTTCAACCATCCGTCCTGGCCCCCGAGCAGCACAAAGTAGTTTGCGTCGGGATCGGTCAGGTCGGAGACATGCCTTGCGTTGGCGCCATAGCGCACCCTGTGGCGCTCGGACGTGGCGTCGTGGGCGGTTTTCATGAGCGTGTCTGAACTTCCGCCCACCCCGTACTCGGCAAACCGGTAGCGCTCGCCGATTACGGGAGCAGAGGCCAGTGGATGCGCCAGCTCCAAACGGTGCATGTCGGCCCAGCGCACGAAGGTCGGAAGGCCCGAAGCGGCGTTCTCCAGCGCGGCTGCAAGCGCAGCATGCACGACATCCGGGCTGGCCGCCGCCATATCGGCGGGGAGTAACGCAGCCATCCTGCCGACGGCGGCGAGGGCCTGACCCTCTCCCTCGCCGAACGCCAGCGGATAGAACGCCTTGACGAAGCCGTCCCGGAACTGCTCGAAGCTGACGGCGCCAACCGAGTCTGCCCGGTAATGCCCGTCCCAGTCGCGCAACCGCCCGATCACCTCGGCCGCATCCCCGGTCGCGGCCTGAGACAGACCGGCTGCGTCCAGCTGGGCCACGAACAGGTCCCGGAGCACGACCGCCGACGCCATCTGCACATCCCGTTGCAGCGCCATCACGGCATCCAGATCGACCGGCGTCTCGGCTTCGATCACCTGGGCCATGCGCTGCACGCGATCATCTGAAGAAAAGAAGAAACCGACCGGCATACCGGCCGTCGACGGACGATTGTTGGCTGACGCCAGGTACCCGGAATTCGGGTTGAAGCTGAACGGCAGGTCCCCGACGGACTGCATGGCGTCCCAGTCGCCGCCGGCCCTTCCTTTGTCGAGGATGACGTCGTCGGGAGCAGCCGTTCGAAGCGGCAGCTGCACCGCCATGACCTGGCCGATGTTGCCGCTGTCATCCGCGTACAGCATGTTCTGGCCAGGTACCGAGAAGCCCTCGAACGCTGCCCGGAACTCGGCGAATCCGCGGGCCCGGCTCACCTTGAGCATGGAGCCGATTTCGTCACTCACGCGGTGACCCGTCCAGCGGAGCGCGACGGGCGGAAGTCCGTACTCCGAAAGGAAGGGAACGTCCGACAGGATCGGGCCATAGGATGTTTCCCGAACGGTGACCTCCTCGTCCAGCCACCAGCGCACGGCGATCCGCTCGCGACGCTCGGTGATCTCCGATGGCGGTAATCCGCTGACGTCGTAGAGGTCGCTTGAGGCGGCGCGCATATTGGTGCCGCCCCAAGCGATGTTCGGATTGCGTCCAATGGCAAAGATCGGGAGCCCGGGGCCCATCAGCCCAACCGCGTGATACGACGGCGATTTCACGCCGGCTATCAGCCACACGTTGGGCACGAAGATGCCGAGGTGCGGATCGTTCGCGATGATGCTCCCTCCCGTGGCTGTCCGACCGGGCCCCAGCGCCAGGCTGTTGCTGCCTGACCGTCCCAGGCCGCCCAGCACTTCGTGCAGGCCAGCCGTCTTCGGGTCCCCGTCGAAGCTGGGGAGCGATGCGCTGCCGTGAGTCACCAGACGTGCCCACAGTTCCGGCCAATCCGGACGTGTGCGCAGCGGCAGCAGGCTCGCCCACACCAGCCAATTGACGTCCGTTCCGGCCAGCCGACCGATCGTGAGCACATCGGTGATGGTCCAGGGCTCCCTCGAAAGCCCCAGCACCCGGAATTCGTGTGGCAGTTCCTCGGTGGTGGCGAGGTAATGATTGATGCCGTCGACGAACCGCTGGGCCCAGCGCCGGGATCGATCGTCCATGTTGCGTTCGATTTCTGCTGCGGCCCGGGAGAACGAGAGCGTCCTGAGCCCGCGGTCGACGTCGACCGCGATGGGGCCGACCATTTCGGACAGTCGGCCGTGGGCCAGCATCCGAACCAGCCCCATCTGGCCGAGTCGAAGATGCGCATGAACGAGGCCGAGGGCGAAAGCGGCGTCATCATCGCTGCTCGCCTCGACAAATGGAATCTGGTGTTCATCCCAATAGATGTTGACCTGGTGCTCCAGGGGGAGGGAGCGCGTCGGGAACACCGCCAGTCGATCCGCCAAGCTCGTCGACTTCGGCATGGGTGCCAGCACCGTGCAGCCCGCCATAAAGCTTCCGGCCACGGCGAGACCGACCCAACGGGCGGCGCGAGCGGCAGATCCGGCGGATTGAACCTTCAAAGACCTAGTCCCATTTCGGTTTGTCCTTCGCGGTCAGCAAAAGCACGAGGCAAAACTTGGCCTCGGGAAGGCACCTGTGTACATGATGGTCGGTGGCGGGGAACCCGTACGTCGGCGTTGAAGAGCTTCTAGCCAAAACCCATGCACGATTGTGTCGCACAAGGAGAGATAGTTCCCTCATCAATGATGGGCAAACTCGTTGATTCGAGCGCGTTGTTTCCCGATTCCCGCGCCCTGCGCCGGCGACTGGACAACGACGGCTACCTGTTTCTTCGTGGTCTGCATGATGTCGAGGCCGTGCTGGCCGCGCGGCGGGAGGTCTTCGCGCGCCTCGAAGCGGTCGGAGAGGTCAAGAATCCTGCCGCCGAAGGCATTTTCACGGGCACCAGCCATCGCCGCGAGCGGGAACCCGATCTGGGCGCGTTCTGGAAGTCCGTGTCCGAGGGGCCGCGCCTCCGCGCAGTCACTCACGGCCCCAGGATCCGCGAGATCATCGGTGCCGTATTCGGCGAACCGGTCGTGCCGCATGACTACGCGTACATACGGCCGGCTCCTGTGGGGCGTTCGACCGGACCGCACTGCGACTATCCGTTCTTCGCCCGCACCACCGAGCGCGTTGTCACGGTGTGGACCGCCCTTGGGCCGGTCCAGCTTCGCGAAGGACCCGTCACGGTCATCGAGGGATCCCACCGTTTCGATGATCTGGCCGACGCCACGCGGGGGTTCGATGTCGCATCCGATGCCGATCGCCAGGCCACGCGGCCGGAAAACCACGTGGCCTTTGCCCGGTCGCGGAACACACGCCTCCTGAGCGCCGATTTTGGCCCGGGTGACATGCTCATCTTCGGCATGTTCACGTGGCACGGTTCGCTGGACAACCATTCGCCGATCGGGCGCATGCGGCTCTCAAGCGACATCCGGTTTCAGCCGGCCGGTGAGCCCAGGGATCCGCGCTATTTCGGCCCCGACCCCGGCGGGACCACCGGAGCGGGCTACGGAGAACTCAACGGGGCCAAGCCGCTGACCGAATCCTGGCACGTCCGCTGACCCGCTTGCCTAGGAAACATCGCCCCACGTAGACGGCTCCGCCCGGCTCGTCGTGCAGGCGGCGACCAGGATGATCCAACACCTATTGCCGGACACGTCGCCGCGCAGCACGCAGTTCAAGGATCAATCGAGCGACCGTTCCGCCCGGAATACATCATCCCCAAGGTCCAGGCCGCCACGGAGACTGGGAGCCCTTCGGAGAACGACGGAACCGGATATCAATGGGGCGCTTCCGCGCCTCCTCGCTCCTCGGGCCCCCATCTGCGAACCACGGGACGCCCCGGCGCTTGAAGGCCCCAATCAGCACCATGCCGGCGACGAATCCTCCGACGTGGGCGACGAAGGCGACGCCGGGGGAGCCGGGCGGCGTCAGCGCGGCCTGCAGGGCCTGCCCGCCGAACCAGACACCGAGCAGCAGCCAGGCGCGCAGGCGGATGATCGTGACAAATATGCCCAGGAACACCAGGGTGGACACCCGTGCGCGCGGAAACAGCAACAGATACGCACCCAGCACCCCCGATACGGCACCGCTCGCCCCGATCATGGGTATTTCCGACATCGGCGCGCTTGCGACCTGGGCGAGTGCCGCTCCAACACCGCACAGGAGGTAGAACACCAGGAATTTCAGATGGCCGGAGGAGTCCTCGATGTTGTTCCCGAAGATCCAGAGAAACAGCATGTTACCACCTAGATGCATCCAGCCGCCGTGCAGGAACATCGAGGTGAACACCGTGATCAGCGGATTGGCGGCCCCGGGGATGAACGGACCGGTTCCCAGGAGCTGCGCCGGGATCAGGCCGAAATACCAGACGATTTCGTCGTAACGGGGCTGCGCGTTCTGCCAGAGAAAAGCAAGGATGCAGACGCCGATGAGCCCAACCGTGACGTAGGGCCGATGGCGGGTGGGGTTGTCATCCCGAAGCGGAAACATCTGGCTTCAGGATGGCGAGAACGTCGCCGGCGACCACACCGTCGCCCTCGGCCGCCACGAAGAGCGGATTGACCTCGATTTCGGCGATCTGCGGGAACGCCTCCACCAGCGTCGACAGGGCGGAGAGGGCCGCCGCCGCCGCTCGCACATCGCTCGGGGTGCTGGATCGGGCGCCGTTGAGGAGCGGAAATGTGCGGAGCGAACGAATCATATCCTCGGCCTGCTTGTCCGTGACCGGGGCAGGCATGAGCGCCACGTCATCCAGCACCTCGGCGGCCGTCCCGCCGGCCCCGACTAGGGCCACCGGACCGAAGGCAGGATCGTGCCGGACACCGAGCAGCAGTTCCCTCGATTCGGGCACCATGCGATGTACCGCGACCCCGTCGATCGCCGCATCGGGCCGGTGCATCCGCGCCGCCGCCAAAATGCGATCGTGCGCCTCGCGAACCCTGTCCGCACCCTCCAGTCCGAGCGCGACCGCCCCCGCTTCCGTCTTGTGCGGCAGGTCCCGGCTCTCCACCTTGAGCACGGCCGGCCCCCCGACCTCCGCCGCGATGCGCACCGCGGCATCCGAATCCTCGGCCAGCGCGATCCGGCCGACCGGAATGTCGAGGGCCTCGATCAACTGCATGCCCTCGCCTTCCGACAGCGTCGTCCGGCCGGCGTGGGAAGCGACGAGACCGTCCAGCCGTTCCCTCGCCGCCGGCGACAGCTGCGCTGCCACACCCCCCGGCGCCGGACGGCGGAACAAGGAGCAGAGCGCGCGGATGGCCCGCTCCGGAGTCCCGAACACCGGCACGCCGCCATCGGCCAGACAGCTCGTGAATTCGGCGCTGGTATGCGGGCAGGCGAAGACAAACGGCTTCGCGGAGTTGGCCCTGGCATCCAGGATGGCCTGCGCGAATTCGAGCGTCTTGGGCCGGTACATGCCGAAAATGGCAAGAATGCCCTCGACACCGGGATCCGCCAGCAGCACGTCGAGGTAACGCGGCAGCACGTGCGGCGCCTCGAGGTGCTGAAGCGCGAGATCCACCGGGTTCACGGGATGGATGAATGGAGGCAGGTGCTCGCGGAGCGCCCCCTGCGTGGCCTCGCTGAATTCCGCAAGCGCAAGGCCCGATTGCCTGACCTTGTCCGCGACCAGTACGCCGAGGCCGCCCGAGTTGCCGAACACGGCGATCCGCGGCGGCCCGTCGCTCGCCGGCGTAACCGCCGGCACGTGGACCGCCGCCTCAATCAAGTCGAAGAACTCCTCAAGTCCCTCCGCCTCAATCACGCCATTCGCCGCAAATATCGAACGGTAGACCCGGTAATCGCCGGCGAGCGAGCCGGTGTGGGACTGCGCGGCGCGTGCCGATTCCTCCGAACGCCCGACCTTCAGGATGACAACCCGCTTGCCCGCGGCACGGGCCATGGCCAGCGCATGGCTCAGCTTTCGCCCGTCGCGGGCTCCTTCAAGGTAGGACGCGATCACCTGGATGGCGGGGTCCCTGGCGTAGTGCGCAATGACGTCCGCGATCTCGATCCCCGCTTCGTTCCCAACGCTGACCAGCGTGCCCACCCCCAGGCGGCGTTCGACTTGCTCGACGATGGCGAGGCTGACGAACATGCCGGACTGACTCACGAAACCCACCGGCCCTGGCGGGAGTTCGCCGATCTGGAGCGACGATGCGAAACTCGCCATCAGCCCAGTATGACGGTTGATCACGCCGATGCAGTTGGGCCCGCACAGGACGATCCCGTGGGTTTCCGCGATCTCGATGAGTTCCTGCTCGAGGATGGACCCGGCTTCCCCCGCCTCGCGAAACCCGGCCGTGAACATCACCACCGCGGGGACCTTTTGCCGGGCACAATCGCGCAGCGCTTCCGCGGCCAGCGAATCGCGCACGGTGATGACGGCAAGGTCCGGCGTTTCCGGGAGATCGGCGAGCGCTGCGTAGCAGGGTCTGCCGTCGATCTCGGTGCGGCGCGGATTCACCGCGTACAGCTCTCCCTGGAAGCCGCCCGCTATCGAGAACGGGATCGGCCGCCCGCCTGCCCGGTGCAACTCCGGAACCGCTCCGATTACGGCCACAGACCGCGGCCTGAGCAGCGGAGACAGGTCCGGGAATTCGTACGTGCTCATGACAGCCCCGTCTCGATGGCCTGGCGGTTCACGGTGCAGTGCGGAGGGGCGACTCGGCTGCTCACGTCGCCGGTCGCAGATTGGAATTGGCACCGCCGTGACATGCCGCGATCAGCAGGCTCCGCAGACTTGAACAGCGTTGCACGTCCTCATCGTTAGCGATCGCGCGTTCCAGCGCGCGGCGCTCTCCGACCAGCACAACCAGGTTCTTGGCACGCGTGACGGCCGTGTACAGTAAGTTGCGGCGCAGCATGATGCGATGCTGGAAGGTTATCGGAACCACGACCACCGGATACTCCGATCCCTGCGACTTGTGGATTGTCACGGCATAGGCGTGCCGCAGCTGACCGAGCTCGCTGAGCCCGTAGCTGACCCGCTGTCCACTCATTTGGACCCAGGCCAGCCGTTCGTCCGGGTCGTACTCCAGGACCGTTCCGATATCGCCGTTATAGACCTCCTTCTCGTAATTGTTCTCCACCTGCATCACGCGGTCACCCACCGCGTACCGTGTCTCGCCGCGACCCGGAAGTCGCTCGCCATGGCCGTTCAACCGATTCCGTAACGTTTCGTTCAGGGATTCCGTTCCTAGGACCGTCCTGCGCATCGGCGTCAGCACCTGGATCTCGTCGGGCCGGCGCCCATAGCGCGCAGGAATCCGTTCCGCCACCATCCGCACGATCAGCTCCGAAGCCCGTTCGGCTGTATCACAGTCCACGAACAGGAAATCTCCGCCGGCGTTGGGAGATCCGAATTCGAGCCGGTCACCCCTGTTGACCCGGTGGGCGTTTGTCACGATCTGGCTGCCTTCAGCTTGCCGATGCACCCGCTGCAGGGTCTCCACTGGCGCAATCTCGGCACGGATGATGTCACCCAACACGTGACCCGGCCCGACCGACGGCAACTGATCCACATCGCCCACCAGCAGGAGTCGCGCTGTATCCGGAATGGCCTGCAGGAGCGCAGCCATGATCGGAACATCTACCATGGACACCTCGTCGACGACGACAACGTCGGTCTCCAGCAGGTTGTCGCGATTGCGGCGGAAGCGGCCTTCGTTCGGCTCGAACTCCAGCAGCCGGTGGATTGTCCTTGCCGTCAGTCCCGAGGTCTCCGACAGCCGCCGCGCCGCCCGGCCGGTCGGCGCGCAGAGGTGCGTCCGGAGTCCCTTTGCCCGAAGAATCCGAAGGACCGAGTTGAGGATGGTCGTCTTTCCCACGCCCGGTCCGCCGGTCACGATTGCCACTTTCTCGGTGAGCGCCGTCTCCACTGCTCGTTCCTGATCGGGCGCCAGTCGCAATCCCGTCTGCCGCTGGACCCACGCCAGCGCCTGCGGGATATCGATCGGGGCTTCCTTCAGGGGGCGCTGCTGCAACGCCGCCAGGACATTCGCGATGGTGCGTTCCTGCTGATGGATCCGCTCCGTAAACACGCACGGGATCCCCTCGATCTCCACGCGCACCAGCATTCCCTCGGCCAGCTCCGTCTCGAGTGCGGTCCGGATGGCCAGTTCGTGCGGCCCCAGCGTCTTGACGGCTTCCTCGATGAACACCGTTTCCGGTAGTCCGCAATGGCCGTCGCGGTCGCGCGCGGTCGCGAGGACGAAGTAAAGGCCAGCCTGAAGCCGCATCGGGGCGTCGTCAATGATTCCGAGGGTGCGCGCAATGTTGTCGGCAATCGCAAAGCCGATCCCCCGGATATCGGCAATCAGTCGGTACGGATTGGCCTCGACGATGCGGGCTGCATCCTCGCCGTACTTTCGGAACACGGCGGCGGCGCGTGCCGACCCAAGACCGTGGTCTTCCAGCCAGATCATGACTTCCCGCGTGCGTTTCTCCCCGGTCCAGGCAGAGCGGATCCCCTCCAGGGTCTCCTCGCCAATGCCGGGGACCTCGAGCAGACGCTCGGGTTCGTGGTCGATCACCTGCAGCACTTCGTCGCCAAACCGTGCGGAAATCCGTTCGGCCAACTTCGGCCCAATCCCCTTCAGGCGGGAAGCCAAGTATCGAGCAGTGCCCTTGCGGGACACCGGCAGCTGCACGGACACCCGCTGAGCACGTAGCTGTCGCCCCCACTGCGGATTGTTCTCCCACTGCCCTTCCGCTGTCACGTGCTCACCGACCGCGACCCGGTCCACCACGCCCAACACGGACACGGGATCCCGCAACCCGGCGACATCCACGCGGAAAATGGTGTAACCGGTATCGTCGTTTCGAAACGTGATCCGGGCCACGTGCCCTTCGATGGTTTCGACGTTGGGAAGCTCGGCCTGCACCGGTCCCCGCACTTCCTCAGGACTCATGCATGCTCACCGCGCGCCCGGCCGGCGCTCGTTTTCCGCCATTGCGGCTGCAGCGCCCGCGATTCACGGTACCGCGAGTGTCAGGTTCCCGCCGCCGTTCCGTGTGCCGGACGGGCTCCCTGCTCAGAACGGCGGGGAATCGGAACCGTCAGCAGACGGCGACACCGCCTCGGCGCCGCCATCCTTGATGCGAATCTTGCTAATTCGTTCCTGTGCCTCATTCAATTTCTGTTCGCAGTGGTCCCGAAGCTGGACGCCCCGTTCGTAGGCCTTGATCGCCCGCTCCAAGTCCACATCGTCACGATCAATTTCCTCGACGATGGCCTCAAGCTTTTCGAGGGCTTGCTCGAATGTCAGCGACTGCAGGTCCGGGTCATCCATGAAACCACTCCTCGATCAGATTTGAGACTGCAGCCAGTTTTCACGGCCAATCGCCTTGACGAGACCGAGCTGGGTTTCCAGCCAGTCGACGTGCTCTTCCTCGGAATCCAGGATGCCGCGAAGCAGGTTCCGCGTCACGAAATCCTGCACCGACTCGGCATGCTCGATGCTGTCCCGAAGCACGGGGATGGCATCGTGCTCAAGCGCTAGGTCGCACTCCAAGCATTCGACCGGATCCTCGCCGATCCTGACCTTGTGGAGGTCCTGCACGTTGGGCAGGCCCTCAAGAAACAGGATCCGCTCCATCAACTGGTCTGCGTGCTTCATTTCGTCGATGGATTCTCCGTGCTCCTTGTCGGCCAGCGAGCCGTAACCCCAGTCGCGGAACATGCGCGAATGCAGGAAGTACTGATTGATTGCGGTCAACTCGTTGGTGAGCACCGTGTTGAGGTTGCGGATTACGGTCTTGTCGCCCTGCATGATTCCTCCTCAGAACGCGGCACCCGAAATCGGGCGCCGCGCCCAGACCGACGCATCGCCCAAGCACGCATGTACGTGTCGCGAAACCGCATGGTAGCACGCTCCGGCTGCCTGTAGTCTGTGCACGGCTCGAACCAATCGGCCGATCAGAAGCGCGGGAGCGAACACTCATGGATCAGAAGATCGTACTCGTCACCGGAGCCGGTTCCGGAATCGGGCGTAGCGTTGCCCACGCGTTCCTGAAGAACGGACATTCGGTCGCTCTCGCCGGGCGCCGTCGCGACCGGCTGGACGAAACCGTGGAGCTCGCCGGCGCGGATGGCGCGCGGGCGCTTCCGGTGACCACGGATGTCGGCAGTCCCGAGGCCGTGGACCAGCTGTTTGCGGCCGTCCAGGAACGTTTCGGCCGGCTCGACGTGGTCTTCAACAACGCAGGGGCCGGAGCGCCGCCCGTGCCGATCGAGGAGCTCACCTGGGAGCAGTGGAAGACCGTGGTCGACGTGAACTTGCACGGCGTGTTCCTGTGCACGCGTGCCGCCGTCGCCATGATGAAGAAGCAGTCCCCCCAGGGCGGCCGCATCATCAACAACGGCTCGATCTCGGCCTACGTCCCGCGGCCAAACTCAAGTCCCTATACCGCGACAAAACATGCGGTTACCGGGCTTACCCGGTCAACCTCCCTGGACGGTCGGGCCTTCAACATCGCCTGCGGCCAGATCGACATCGGGAACGCCGCGACCGACATGACGGCAGGGATGGTCAACGGCGTGTTGCAGCCCGACGGCTCCAAGCGGGCGGAGCCCCGGTTCGACGTCCAGCACGTGGCCGACGCCGTCCTCTACATGGCGAATCTGCCGCTTGACGCCAACGTGCAGTTCATGACCGTGATGGCGACCACGATGCCGTACATCGCCCGTGGCTGACGTCGCGTTTTCTATCTGTTAGCTGCGCGCGTCTCTGTCGAACGCGGCGGTTTCTCTGGGCTGGGCCCCGAGCGGATCAGGAGCAGTCAGCAGGTCGACGATCGTATCCCGGCATCGACCGCACTGCGGGCGGCACCCCATGTGCCGGTACACGCCTCCCGGGGTAGAGGCCCCGGCTCCGACGGCGCTCCGGACGTCCGAGCAGCGAATCGAATTGCACAAGCAGACGTACAACTGAGGTCCCCCGCGTTCAGCGACAAACTACGTTGAGTGCGAATGATTGTCAACTGCAGAATTCGTCGTTGTCCGGCCCTGCTTGCGCGTCCGAGATTCGCGTCGCTGGCGTATCCGCGATCCCTTCACCCGAGCCCAATGCGGCAACCCACAAACGCCGGCAACGCAGAGATGGATCCCCTATCCCACTTCGTCCAAAGCTCTGCAAGGCTCCTGAGTTCGGTCGTGGGCAGCCCGGCAAATGGATCAATTGGAACTTATGCGTTGCTTTAGGTTGTTTCCTTAATATTTTGATATCAAGCCATATATTTGATTGTTCTGTCTCCACGGGGCGGCTCCCAGGGATCGCCTTCGCTCTCCGGCCCGGACACCTGACGGAATTGCCGGACACGTGTGGGGCATCCCTGCTCCGGTAATCGGCACCGCCGCCCGACATGCCAAGTTAGCCGTTCCGTTCGCGGGTACAGGCGTTACCATCCCGCCTCCTCATCACGCCACCGAGGAAGTCCTCACCATGACCGATTCCCCGGCCCGTCGACCGACCACCACCGATATCCGCGCCGCCAAGGGCGGCCGCGAACCGCTCGCCTGCTTCACTTGCTACACCGCGCAGATGGCCCGCGCGATCGACGATCACGTGGACCTGATTCTCGTTGGCGACAGCCTCGGAATGACCATCTACGGTTTTGACACGACGTTGCCAGTGACGCTTGACATGATGGTCGCACACGGCCAGGCCGTGGTCAGGTCGACCCGTTCAACGTTCGTGGTCGTGGATCTGCCCTTCGGCAGCTACGAGGGAAGCGAGGAGCAGGCTTTCCGGAGTTCCTCTCGCATCCTCGCCGAGACAGGCGCGCAGGCCGTCAAGCTCGAAGGGGGCGTGGAAGTCGCGCCGATCGTCCGTTTCCTGGTGGACCGTGGAATCCCGGTGATGGCTCACGTCGGGCTGATGCCACAGCGGATCCAGGCCTTGGGTGGGTTCCGCGCCCAGGGGCGCACCCCGGAAAGCGCACTCGCGGTCATCCGTGACGCAGAAGCTGTCGCGGCGGCCGGTGCCTTCTCGGTTGTGGTCGAGGCGGTTCCCGTTGATACCGGAAAGCGGGTTACCGAAGCGGTTCCAATCCCGACGATCGGCATCGGCGCCGGGCCGCATTGCGACGGGCAGATCCTCGTGATTCACGACGCGCTCGGACTGTTCCCGGCATTCACCCCCCGATTCGTGAAGCGGTATGCGGAACTGGGGGCGGCAATCTCGGCTGCGGCCGCCCAATACGCGGCGGAGGTGCGTGGGCGAACGTTCCCCGGACCCGAGCACACGTTCAAGGCGGTGGGCGGCGGGAGATCAGTCCCCCAGGATCCGTGACGCCCACGGAGGAAGCCGCCACGCCACACCGCCGGCATCGCTGGCAGGCGGATCAGTACGGGCGCATTGAGCGGTTCGTTGCCGACCTGGCCGCCAACCTGATCGATGTGCTCGATCCGACGCCGGAACAGCGGGTGCTGGATGTCGGAGGCGGCGATGGAGCGTTCAGCAGCCGCATTCGGGCCCCGGGGCACCGAGGTTGTCAGGATTGATTCCGCTCCCGACATGGTCCGCGGCGCCCGATCCAGAGGTATCGAGGCCCATGTCTGCGCTGCCCAGAACTTCGCTGAGGACGGCACTTTCGATTTCGCCATCAGCAATGCCGTCTTCCACTGGATTCTAGCCCCGCGTCCGGCACTCGGCGCCGTGTACCGGGCCCTGCGTCCCGGTGGCAGGTTTGTCGGCGAGCTGGGTGGCGAGGGCAACGTCGCCTCTCTGATCCGGATTCTCACACCCGTGCTCGCTGCCCGGGGGATCGTGTTCGCGGAACGCCATCCCTGGAGTTTTCCCGACCCGGATTCGTGGACGACAGACCTTCAAGCGACCGGGTTTCGGGTTTCATCCGTGGAACGATTCGCACGACCGACTCCACTCCCGACGTCTCTTGGCGACTGGATCGACACGGTCGGCAACAGCTTGCTCGCCGGACTGGATGCATCGGCGCGGTCCGAAATCAAGGCGAATGCAGATGCCGCCGCAGCGCCGATACATCGCTGACACGACGGCACTTGGGTCGTCGACTACGTCCGGCTCCGCTTCGTTGCGATCAAGCCTTCGATGTCGCCCGGATAATGGTCTGGAATCTATCTAGATATCGTCCGTAAATAGTTGATGATTAGGAACTCTTCTTCCTCAAACGTAACGTCATTGTTTGGCCGATGGCATTCTGGCACCCGCACTCCCTAGTACGGCAAAGCCGAGCGAATTCCGTGGGTTCATCGCCCTCGCATCTCTACCCGGCTTCGGTTGTCGAGGCGCCCGCTGCCACGTGAAGCCGGGGCGGCCGCTGGGCCTCCTTGCAGTTCTGTTCGCGAATCACCACCTGTATTTCAGCCGAAGTGCTTCGGGCTTCGGTGGGATGGGGGCCGCCTCATGGCCCCATCGATAGGAGAACAAAGATGAACGCTTTTGACTTGGCACCCCTGCTTCGGACCGGCATCGGCTTCGAGCGGATCAACCGCGTACTTGGGAGCATGGCTGAAGACATGCGGGATGTTCCCACGTATCCCCCGTACAACATCGAGAAGACTGCGCGGGATCAGTACCGGGTCACCATGGCGGTGGCCGGGTTCGGCGAGCAGGACCTGGAGATCGGGGTGAAGGAACACACCCTCACGGTCCGGGGCAAAAAGGACGCCGAAACTGCTCAGCCCGAGTACCTCTACCGCGGCATCGCGACCCGAGAGTTCGAGCGTCGGTTCCGACTCGACGAGTATGTACGGGTGACCGGCGCCGACCTCAAGGACGGGTTGCTCCACGTCAACCTGGTTCGCGAGATCCCGGAAGAGAAAAAGCCGCAGCGGATTGCCATCACCAATTCCGGCAGCTGACGGCTTGAGCCGCCGGAGCGGGCCGGCGCGTGCCGGCCCGCGTCCGATGGAGCTGTGATCGAAACGGGGCGCCGGGAGCCCCGTTCTCGTTTATCGGGGCCCGCAATCTGCCAAGGCAGTGACCTCAGACGCCATCCACGACGAACAAATCGCCGATTGAAGCCGAATGGCGCAGTTCGCGGAGCGGAAGGTACTCGGGGGAGTTGTACCAACCGAGGGCAGCCGCGCGGTCCGCAAACTCCAGGCAAACGGTCCGGCGGTCCGGCATGGAGCCCTCCAGAACCTCGCTCGCGCCGCCACGCACCAGGTACCGGCCGCCGTGCCGCTGCACCGTGTCCGGCACCTTTGCAATGTATTCCTTGTACGCCTCAGGATCCGTGACTTCGATACGTCCGATGATGTAGGCAGCCATGAACTGTCCTTTCTGCCGGGCTTCCACCGGCTGGTTGGTAATTTGAACAGGTATGCAAGGCCTTAGCCGTGCAATCCGCCAGCCGGTGAGAAGCGGGCTCGTTATCTTTGCCGCCGGGCCCCGGGAAGGGAATCGCCAGACCAACGACCCGACCTGACCGTCGGCGTGAGCATATGCCTCAAGCGCCCCTTTCCTAGGGCAACCCAATCAATAGTCGGGTCCAACGAATTCTGCACGGTATCGGGCACTGGTGGGGCGTTCACCGGCTCCCAACCCTGCAGCCCGCTCCCTTGCCGCAACCGGGAAGTTGCGTCATCGCCACCAGGTCAGACTCGATGCCTGGCCAGAAAGGCGCGAAGCAGCGAGCGGCATCGATCGCCTCCGAAGCTCGGAAAATGACCACCGTGCACGACGCGAGCCGGCAGATCCTGCAGCCGCTCCACGCTCCGCACATAGTCGTCAAGACTCGCGTTCCAGGTGTCCGTCACGAGCGGCCCGTCATAGACAGTGTCGCCGGAGAACAGCGTCGCGGTCGCCGCCTCCCAGAGAGCAATGGACCCCGGCGAGTGTCCGGGCGTGTGGATGACCTCCAGATGGCGGTCACCGAGATCAAGGATGTCGCCATCCTCCACAATCTGGGTCGCCGGGGCCGGGAGGATCGCGTACTCGCCCTGGTCGAATCCGCCCGGAGGAAGGGCGCTGAACATCTCGACGGTGGCGTCGGGTTCGATCAGAACCGCTTCCCTGTCAGGTTCCGCCAGGTACTGCGCTTCACGCGCGTGCACGGCGCGCTTGCCGAACTCGTGGTGCGAGCCGATATGGTCAAAATGGCAGTGCGTGGCCACTGCGAGAATCCGACCGCTCCGCACCGACGCGACCTGCTCGCAAAGGCTCACCAGACCTGAGCCCGAGTCGATCAGAAGATCACGCTCCCGGCCGCACACCAGCCAGATGTTGCATCGGTAAAACGGCCGGATGTGCGGTTCCTGAATGTGGATGATCGCATCGCTGAGCGTTCGTACCGCATACCAGTTCTCAGCGGTTTCGGTTCGCATCGCGCCTACCCCATCCGTGGCTGCTCCTGCTCGCTCCCTGCGATCTGTCTCGAGCCCGTTACCATCCCCGAAAACCCTCAGGGTGGTCCCGAAGAAGCTCCGCCATCCAGCGTCCAACGGCCGCCCAAGATACGTCCAACCCACCCTACCAAGTGAAGTCGTGTCCGGGGATCGGGCTGATCGCGCGGTGCTGTGCCGGGTGACGACATCATCAGGGCAACACTCGCGGCTTAAAGCACCGGGAGACGATCCCAGACATGTCCCGTCTCGTGGTACGGTAGGGAAGCCTGCCGGATTCCGTGCCGGAAGCGGCGGGTGGCCCCTCCGGGAGCGACACGATGGCGACTCGACTTCGATTTGCTGCGATCGGACTGGATCATCGCCACATCTACCACCAGGTGGGCCGTCTGCTGGAGCTTGACTGCGAGTGTGTGGGCTACTGGACCGAGGGAGAGCCCCAGCCGCTGGCAGGATTTCTCCGGCGTTTCCCCGATCTGACCCGCTTCGAGAATGCGGACCGCCAGTACGAGGACCCGACCATCCACCTCGTCGTAACAGCTGCGATTCCCGACCTGCGTTCCGGCATCGCCGTCCGGGCGATGCGGCACGGCAAGGACGTGATGGTGGACAAGCCGGGCGTGGTATCGCTGGCCCAGCTGCGGGAGGTCGAACGGGTCCAGACCGAGACCGGACGCATCTGGTCGGTCAACTACTCGGAACGCTTCGAGGTCCGGGCGATGACCAGGGTCAACGAGCTGATCCAGGCCGGCGCGATCGGCGAGGTCGTGCACCTCACGGGATTCGGACCGCACCGGATCAACCGCCAACTGCGCCCACCCTGGTTCTTTGAACGCGCGCGCACCGGAGGCATCCTCTGTGACATTGCCTCGCACCAGATCGATCAGTTTCTCCATCTGACCGGTGCGCCTGACGCGGACGTGGTTGCGGCGGCGGTCGCAAATCGCACGAATCCCGATTACCCCGGGTTCGAGGACTACGGGGAAGTACTGTTGAGGGCGGAACGCTCGACCGGCTTTTCGCGGGTGGACTGGTATACGCCGGACGGCCTCCCGACCTGGGGCGACGGCCGTCTCACGGTGGTCGGAACCGGGGGCTACATGGACTTGCGGAAGTACGTGGACATCGCGGGCGCGCCCGGGGCTGATCACCTGTTCCTGGTGGACAACGACGGGATGCGGCGGGTCGAGTGCAGCGACGCCCCTCTGCCCTACTACGAGGCCCTTGTTCGCGACGTCCATGAGCGGACTGCCACCGCAATGTCCCAGCGGCACTGCTTCAAGGTCATGGAACTCGCGCTGCGCGCCCAAGCAGTCGCCCAGCGGATGCAGTGACGGCGATGTGTTGCGGCCTGCAGTGCTGCATGCGACAGGTCAGCCTATGCTCGCCCAGCCTGCTGAGCCGCAACGGATCACGCACGCCTGCGCAATGAACACCGACGCCCGATAACGATGACTGAATTTCCGACTTCACTTCTCGATGGCTTCGATCGATTCAAGGCGGAACGGTTTGCCAAGGACCAGTCCCTCTACCGATCGCTGGCCCAGCACGGACAGACGCCAGCCGTCATGGTCATTGCCTGCTGTGACTCCCGTACCGCACCGGAGACGATCTTCCAAACCGAGCCAGGCGAGTTGTTCGTTGTCCGAAACGTCGCCAACCTGGTGCCGCCCTACGAATCCGACGGTGCCTACCACGGCACCTCGGCGGCGCTCGAATTCGCCGTCCAGAGCCTGCACGTCAGGCACATCGTAGTCCTCGGCCACGGAGGCTGTGGCGGGATCCGCGCAGCGTTGCAACCGTCGGGGGCGCCGCTTTCGCCGGATGATTTCATCGGCAAATGGATGAGCCAGCTCCGGCCGATCGTGGGCAGGCTGCGGAGCCCCGACCGGTCGAGTGAAGAGGAACTGCAGACCGTTCTCGAGCGCGCTTCGGTCCGCAACTCGATCACGAATCTTCGATCGTTTCCGTACATCGCGAACCTGGAAGACCGACGCGAACTCAGCCTGCATGGCGCCTGGTTCGACATCGCTGAAGGGGAGCTCTGGACGATGAACCCGTCTACCGGCGAGTTCGCCGTGGCAAAGTAGTACCCATCGCGTCCGCTCTCGGCTAGCCGCGTTGCTTGAGCGGCCTGCTGGTCGGACTACTCCACCAGAAGGCTTCTAGATGTCTGCACGCAACGTTCGCCCCCGCCGGTCGTTCATCTTTACGCCGGGCTTGCGGCCGGAAATGTTCCCGAAGGCCCTGGCCAGCGGGGCCGACATGGTTTGCGTCGAACTCGAGGACGGGATCGCGCCTAGGGACAAACCGGCCGCGCGGACGTCAGCGATGAAGCTCTTCGAGAGCCCGCAGGTGGAGGACGGGATCGAGCGCATCGTGCGTATCAATTCGCTCCGCGAGCAATTCGGCATTGCCGACGTGCAGGCGGTCCTGGGCACTGACACACCCCCGCCCGCCCTGATGATGCCCAAGGTTCAGACACTGGACGAAGTCGTGCTGCTCGACGACCTGTTGACCGAGCGAGGCCATGACACCCGACTGCATGTGATCATCGAGACCAACGCGGGGCTGGAGGCCGCCTTTGACATCGCGAACTGCAGCGCGCGGATTGACGCGATGTTCTTCGGCGGTGTCGACATGGCCGCGGAACTCGGCTGCCGCAATGAATGGGAGCCGCTGCTCTACGCCCGCTCGCGCGTGGTGCATGCCGCCGCCAGCGCCGGGTTGGACGCGATCGACGTCCCGTACCTGGATCTGGAAGATCCGGACGGCATGGAGCATGCGGCCATCCAGGCACGGGACCTGGGGTTCTCCGGCAAGGGAGCGGTGCACCCCAAGCAGATCGCGGCGCTCAACGAGGTCTTCACGCCGTCGGCAGACCAAATCGCTCGGGCCCGTCGCATCATCGCCGAGTTTCGGGCGGCGGACACCGGACTGGTGGTGATCGACGGCAAGCTCATCGAGAAACCGGTTCTCCGCGAGATGCATCGAATTATCGCCATTGCCGACCGAATCAACGCTGAGCAACGGCGGGGTTGACGATACAACGCGCGGTGGAATCGCCAAGCCGCTCCCGCTTCAATATGCGATCAAGATCACGACCTTTGCCGATGCATCGCCGATAGTCACTGCGGCCTCTTCGAAACTCGGGGGACCGAACTGCGAAGGGGGATTGTTGGCGAACCCGTACCCTTCCGTGGGAATTCCGGCGGCACCCAAGTCGATCTCTCCATTGCCGTTCTCGTCGTGAAATACACTCACGGCGTATCGCCCGGGCGGCAGGTCGCGGAATGCGAACCGCATGGCCCCTTCATGGGTCTGCTGGTGTGTGCCTGCGAATAGTTCTTCCGCATACGGAAACTCGTCAGCCGCCTGCAGCGTTTGGACGGCCACGAACAGGTGGCCGGTATCGGACCGGACACCCTGGACTTCGACGGCGAGATCGGCGGCGGCGGCAGGCAAAGCGACGAGACCTGCCAGGGTCACGAGACCCGCGGTTGCCGTGACTGCGATGAGTGAACCGGGCATGGCGTGTCCTCCGAAAAAGTGTGATGATCGATGTGACGGCATTCGCGTCTGACGCGTGCCGCGTCGAAAATCGTCCGGAGCACCGTCGGCTCTGACAAGCGAAAATTCGTGAAACGAACTACTTTTTCGCGAATGCAACACGCAGCGCTATTCGCGTTTCGCGAAGTGCACGCGCGGCGTCCCTTCGAGTACCAAGCTCTCGGACTCGCCGCTGCAATCGCGGTCCTCACCTACCTCGGACCATTCGATACCTGGGGACGCCTCGCGTTACCGGAGCGGACCGTGTTCTGGTCCGTCGCGATGGCCGTGAACTGGATTTTCGGACTGGCTGTCGGCTTCGGCGCGGTGCTGGCATTCGAGCGACGGGGAACGCTCACGTGGGCAACAGTGGTTGCGGGGGGCAGCGCGGTAGCGGCGATACCGGGAACCGCCGTGATATGGCTGCTGGTGGCGAATTTCTTGGACTTCCGGACTACCGGCCTAGCCGGACTCACGTCCCTGTACTCCCAGGTCATCGGGATCCACCTCGTCGTGACCTTCGTTGTCACGTGGCCACTCGCCCGGCCGCGCCGAGAAGAACCGCACAAGGACGTGTCGCTTCGGCCACCGGATGCTGGAATACCGGGCAACGCCTTCCTGAAGCGCATCCCCGCACGGCTCGGGCAGAACCTGCTGCACCTTCACATGCAGGATCACTACCTGGAGGTCCATACCGACCAGGGCAGCGACCTCCTCCTCATGCGGTTCCGGGACGCGCTGCGCGAAGTCGAGGACCTGGACGGGGCGCAGGTGCATCGCTCTCACTGGGTCGCGCGCGCAGCCCTCGAGCGGATCGGACGCCGAAACGGGCGGATCGTGCTCCACCTTGTGGACGGAACCGAGGTCCCGGTAAGCCGCACCTTCACTGCTGACCTGCGGGACAGGAACTGGTTTTAGCCCTCGCCTTTTGGCCACCTCCGATTGAATGCTGAAATTCGAGCCAGCCTGCTCCGCAGGCGAGTCATCTCGAGGAGACCATTCCGCCAACGTCAATGGCCTAGGGCATGGGGCGCGAGCGGTATGATCCCGGGGCATGGCGCCGTTCCGGCAGCCTGGCGCCCCTCCCCGTCGACGTAGACCAAGCCACTCCCCGGAAGTCATCTGCATGTCCCGTATCAACATCCAGTTCACGTTGTTCTCAGCCTTCTATTCGCCGCTCATCGCGACGATGGCCGGCGGTTTCCTTCGCGAAGAGGGGCTCGACCCGGAATGGTCGGTCTCTCCGCCCGGGGTGAGCGCGATCGCCGCATTGGAGGACGGCTCCGCCCACGTGGTCCAGTCCGCGCTGAGCCAGGGCTTCGGTCCGCTCGAGCGGGGCGAGACGCCAACCGTCACCCACTTCGCCCAGGTGAACGAGATGGACGGGTTCTTCCTCACCGCACGCGAACCGGACCCCGATTTCTCGTGGCGGCAACTCGAGGGAGTGGACGCGGTCCTGTTCGGGGGTGGCCAGCCGCTCGCGATGTTCAAGTACGCATGCCATCGGGCGGGCGTCGACTATTCCCGCATCAACGCGATCCACCCTGGCGGCGCCGATGCCGTCGACGCCGCTTTCCGGAAGGGCCAGGGCACCTACGTGCAACAGCAGGGCCCCTTCCCCCAACAGCTCGAGGCAGATGGCGTCGGGCACGTGGTAGCCCAGGTCGGGCCCATCATCGGAACGTGCGGCTTTTCCAGCCTCGCGGCCCTTCCCGCGTGGCTCGAAACGGACATGGCAGCGGCGTTTCTCCGTGCCTACCGCAAGACGCGTGCCTACATTCACTCTGCGCCCGCCGAGGAGATTGCAGCGGCGGAGAAACCCTACTTCCCTGCAATCGACGAAGCGGTGCTGGCGCGGTGCATCCGCACCTATCAGGCCCTCGGCTGCTGGACGCCACACATCGAGATCACGCGCGCGGCGTACAAAGCCACGCTCGACATCTTCGCCTACAACGGATTGATCACCACGCGCCACCCCTACGAAGCCATCTGCACGCTTCCGCCTGTGGAATAGACTGGTGCGGGCCTCCGGGTATCCCGCCCGAGACCGCGGATTCTGGGTCGGGACGCGGTCGCATCGCGGCGACAAGTGCTCCACGGATATGCATTCGCATCGTTCGCGCCAGTCGGGCCGGCCGCGTCCCGGCAGGCATAGGCTGGACGTGATCGGCCGAGGGGCGCCGTGTTGGGAAATTTCTGATTGGAGCGGTTACGGCCCTGACGCAGTTCTGGCGGAATCCGCGAACAGGACCACGACGCCGCCTGCGACGAGGACGGCACCAAGGAGCCTCGCCCAGGTAAAGGGTTCGCGGAGTACCAGCCAGGACAGAATTACGGTCAAAACGATCGCACCGCTCACGATGACCGGTATCGCGACGTTGGCCTCCATTGGCTCGCCGCCACCGAACCCCCGAAAGAGGTAGAAGTAGCCGATCTCCGCGGCACCGATGCAGAGCCCTGCTGCCACCGCCCAAAGAACGGCAGTCCGTGAGACGCCGAGAACATGGCCCCCATGCACCACTAGCCCCGTGGCGAATGCCAGCGACACCGCGAGCGCCGCCGCCTGGAGGGAAATGGTGGCAAGAATCGGTGTGGTCGCGGTGTCGGGGACGTACCCGCTCGAGACCTTGACGAGAAGATTGTACCCCGCGTAGAGCGCTGTGACGCCCGCCAGAACTACCAAGGACAAGTACATCGTGATCAGTCCTCTCGTGCGGTGAGGGATGCCACTGCGTAGGGCAGGCCGTACCGATTCATTGTATTGCGAAAGAGAACAACGCATTCCGTAGATTTTTCCTTCTGACGATCTGTGCGTTCCCTGATCGAGTTCCGGGCGTTGTAGCTCCGACTACTGGTGGCGTGCGTGCCGGCGTATCGGCCAATGGCGATACCGAGGAACTCGCGCCGGACGATCTGCCCTTCAGCATGCTGCGGGTGAACGGGATGCGGCAAGTTGGTACTGTCCGCGTCACAGAAATCGCAAAGGACCGGAGCCATGGCGAGTCACGCGACCGGAGATGGAGGCATTCCGCCAAGAGATGCAGCAGAACGGGGTCTGAAACGGGTAATGACGCTGGGCGGTGCGTACGGGACCCGCAACTACACCGTCAGGGATCTCCGCGACCAGAAGGGAAAGTGTGTGCTCGTCGAGACGCTGCCTTTCTCCCCGGAGGAAGCGGCGGCCGCCGAGGAGGCGGGCGTCGACACCATGAAGGTGCGTTTTGACCCGGGGCAACCCGATCTCGCGGCAGCGATCCGGCAGGCGGCGCCCAACACGTTCATGGCGTTCTCCGTTCCCCTGGTCGCCGCAGCCAGCGAGACGGAGGCAGTGCGCCTCGGCTACCAAGCGATGGCGATCGGGGCCGACGCGATCATGTGCCAATGGAGTCCCAGTTTCGTAGCGGCAGCGGCCGACGCCGGCATTCCGATCCAGGGGCACGCGGGTCTCGTTCCGCGGAAAAGCACCTGGACCGGAGGCCTCCGAGCGGTCGGCAAGACCCTCGACGAGGCGATGTGGGTTTACCAGGAAATCAAGGCCCTTGAGAACGCCGGCGCCTACGCAGTCGAGGTCGAGGTGATTCCCGCCGAACTCCTGGTCGAGATCAGCAAGCGCACCAAGCTCCTCACCTCGTCGATCGGCGCGGGCAGCGGCGGCGACATCCAGTTCCTGTTCGCCGAAGACATCCTTGGCAACAATCCCCCGCCCTATCCCCGGCACTCGAAGCAGTATCGTCACCTCTACAAGATGAAGGAGGAAATGCAGGTGGAGCGGGTGGCCGGCTTCCAAGAGTTCGTTGCGGACGTCCGCGAGGGCCGCTTCCCCGGCCCTGAGCACATCATCACCGCATCGGACAACTTGATCGGCGCCTTCGTGGAGGCCGTGGAGGACGGCAGGGGCTAGCTTCGCTGGCCCCTGTCGCATGACGCGAAGGGGTGCGCCCTAGCTTGCTTCAGAAAGGCAGGCCGGGCCCACCCGCATCGGCCCAGACCAGGAAGTTCACTGACGCGAGATCCTGAACAGACCGCCGGTCGCCTTGCGGGGCTCGAAGCCGAAATTCGTGACGTCTGTTCTGTCGCTAAGTGGACCTCGCCGACTCAGGGTCGGGAGGGCGTCAGCCGAGACTGACCGGTCAAGTCGTCCACCTGTCCCACTCACCGCAGAAACATCCGGTACGCTGGATTCTCTGTCTCCTCCCGGTACTCGTATCCCACCTCTTTCAGAAACGACTGGAAATCGGCGCGTTCGGCAGACGGCACCTGGAGGCCGATCAGAACCCGTCCGAAGGCCGCACCGTGGTTGCGGTAGTGGAACATGGTGATGTTCCACGGCTTGGCGCCCATCCGGCTCAGGAAGAGCAACAGCGCGCCCGGACGCTCCGGGAAGTTGAAGCGGTACAGCACTTCGTCGAGCTCCCCGGGTCCGTGCCCGCCCACCATGTAGCGCACGTGGACCTTGGCCATCTCGTTGTCGGTCAGATCGAGAACCGGGTAGCCGTTGCCCTCCAAGCCATCGACGAGAGCCCGCTTGTCGGCGGCCGAATCGCTGACCTCCAGGCCCACGAAGATGTGTGCGTTCGTTCCGCCGACGTACCGGTAATTGAACTCGGTGATCGAACGGTCGCCGATCTGCTCGCAGAACCTGAGCAGGCTTCCCGGATGCTCCGGGATGGTCACCGCCAGCAGCCGTTCGCGGTTCTCGCCAAGCTCGGCTCGCTGGGCAATGTGGCGCAGGCGGTCGAAGTTCACGTTCGCGCCGCTCACGATCGCCGCGAAACGGCCGCCGTTCACGCCCTCACGTTCGACGTACCGTTTCAGTCCAGCCACGGCGAGCGCGCCGGCCGGTTCGGCAATCGCGCGGGTGTCCTCGAAGATGTCCCTGATTGCTGCGCAAATCTCATCGGTGGAGACCAGCACGACCTCGTCGACGCATTCGCGCGCAACCCGGAAGGGCTCCTCTCCCACCTGCTTCACCGCCACGCCGTCGGCAAAGATGCCGACACGCTCCAGGACCACCCGCTCGCCGGCCGCGAGGGCCGCATGCAGCGTGGGAGAATCATGCGGCTCAACGCCGATGACACGCGTCTCCGGCCATAGCGACTTGATGTAGGCGGAGATGCCGGCGATCAGTCCGCCGCCTCCCACCTCGACGAAGATCGCGTCGAATGGATCGCCCTGTTGGCGGACGATCTCCATTCCCACCGTGCCCTGACCGGCAATGATGTGCTCGTCGTCGAACGGGGATACGAGGATCATCCCGCGCTCAGTCGCCAGGACTTCCGCCCGTTCCCTGGCGTTGTCATACGATTCGCCGGCGAGCAGTACTTCGGCGCCGAGCCTCTCCACCGCTTCCACCTTGATGCGCGGAGCGGTCTTCGGCATGACGATGAGCGCGCGAATGCCGAGCTTGCGCGCAGCCAGTGCGACGCCCTGCGCATGATTCCCGGCTGACGCAGCGATGACCCCTTGCGCCCGTTCATCCGCAGTCAGGGACGCGAGTTTGTTGTGGGCACCCCGGACCTTGAAGGAGAAGACCGGTTGGAGATCCTCGCGCTTGAGCCACACCTCGCTCCTGAGCTTGGACGACAGCTTGGGGGCCAACTCGAGCGGCGTCTCACGGGCCGCGTCGTAGACACGTGCCCTCAGGATCTTGGTGACGTAGTCATGCGTCATGGAGGGCCTCTAGGCGACGAATGATCAGGGGTGCTGGCTCGTTGGCGGGGAAACGTGGCCTTGGGCAGGGACGATGAAACGTGGTGCCAAGACTTGACGAAATAGGGCGAATGGGTTCATGCGGTACCGTGGCCCAAACAAGAATCCGTGTCTCCGTCAGGCGAGTAGGCGTCGTGACCCGAGCCGGCCTTCCATCAGTTCCCACTGTGCTGTCGCGCCGAGTGGGCTACGTGGTGACCTGCACTTCCGTGCGTGTCAGATTCCCAATCGGTTGCGATCACATTCCCAATAGTCACTCACCTTCACCAAGCCAAATCGTGTGTAACCGGCCCGGCCAGCCGCAGTCGTTGATGCCAATCACTACGCCGAGAGAATCCGCTCTCCCCAAGGTCAGAACGGCGTTAGCTTCTCCTCATAAAGTACGGACACCTAAGTATATCTGTGAACAACACGACTGGCCTCACTGCACTCGGGACGACGGGGAATGCTTGAGCCGATCGCCTGATTGCTCCGTCGCCCACGAACAGTGGACACGTCTGGTCTGACACGGCTACACCGTCGCACCATGGTGCACATTGGCAAGATGTTCGTTCTGAACCGCCATCAGCCCTATTCCCCGGCAAAGGTCAAGCGGACCCTGCGGAGCCGGTTAAGCGCGGAGATGAAATGTCCAAAGCACAAGTAATCCACAAACTTGGGCCTCCCACCGTAATGCGGTGGGAGGACTGGCCGGTGCCCGGTCCCGGCGCTGGCGAGGTACAGCTACGGCATACGGCGATCGGCCTGAACTTCGCAGACACTTATCATCGCGCCGGCATTTCGCATCCCTGGCCGGTGCCGCCCTGCCCGATGGTGATCGGGTTCGAAGAGGTTGGAATCGTCGAAAGCGTGGGCCCAGGTGTCACGGAGTTCCGTAACGGCGATCGCGCGGCCTATTGCATCCCGCCGCTGGGCAGTTACTCGGAGATCCGCAACTATCCGGCCGACCAGCTCCTGCACTTACCCGACGGGATCGGTGACCGCGAAGTGGCAGCGCTGCTGCTGAAGGGGATTACCGCGCAGTATCTCCTGCATCGGACATATGCCGTGCAACCGGGCGACACCATCCTGGTCCATGCGGCAGCGGGTGGAATGGGGCTGATCCTTTGCCAGTGGGCCAAGGCGCTCGGTGCGACCATCGTGGGCACCGTCAGCACCGGGGAGAAAGCCGAAGTCGCCCGCGCGGCCGGCTGCGATCACCCGGTTGTTCGGTCGCAGCAGCGCTTCGTCGACGTAGTCCGTGAGGTCACGGACGGCGAGGGCTGCGCCGTGGTCTACGAGGCCATCGGCAAGGACACCTTGCAGCAGTCGCTCGACAGCTTACGGCCCATGGGCGTATGCGCTGCCTATGGCCATGTCTCCGGCCCGCCCGATCCGGTGGACATCATCCAGGACCTCGGCCGCCGGGGCTCGCTCTTCATCACCAGACCAGCGATCATGCACTACGTCGCCAAGCGCGCGGACCTGGAGCGGGCCGCGCGTGAACTGTTCAAGGCGATTGCCGACGGGGTTTTGGATGCGAACGTCAACTACGAGTACCCGCTCAAGGATGCGGTCAAGGCGCATGAAGCCATCGAGTCCGGCACGACCCGGGGCGCTACGGTGCTGATCCCATGAACCTGGCTGGCATCAAGGCGCTGACGTTCGATACCGGTGGCACCCTGCTCGA
>JAPPED010000019.1 GCA_028824295.1 Rhodospirillales bacterium
GGTCGATTTCGATGCCGACACTTTGACCGGGACGATTACCGGCTTCAGGGACGGCTCCGGTGCCGTCATTGATCCTGGCTGGTCAATCGATTTGTCTTCAGATGATCTCGACTTCGACAGCGGGACCGGTTTCAGCGACGAAGACTCGATCGTCTATCAATTCCACCTGCCGCAGGTCGCGGACGGCCGCTCCTCGCATGAGTTGCCGCCCGAGTACCTGTCCGGCGAGTTGCTCCACGCGTTCGACAACGGGTCCGTTCTCGGGTCCTTTGGTGCCAGGCGTCAGCACGAGAGGCACGCGCCTGAGTAACCCCGAACGGAGGAGGCGGTTCGGGGACGGGTGTACTTTGTCTTGCCAGACTCAGTCCAATGGACGTAGGGGCAGAGTGCTGGAGCATGATCGCCGGCACGCTCGTGGCATCAATTTCACGGAGCGGTTGGCTGCTCTCGACTCGCACACGGATCGGGTCGTCGAGCACGAGCGTTTTCGAATTGATGCTTCAATCGAGTGCGACGTGCTTCTTCAGAGTCTCAAGAAGCGCATCATGGAAATCGTCGACTGTCCCTCCCAGCGGAGGAACATTGGAAACATAGTCAGCCCCAATCGATTGGTCCGGTCGCAGTGTTCGTGCTGCGCGGGTACTCAGCATGCCCCCACCTCTCGCATTGGAGTTGAACCAGACAATGGGGGTTGGTCAGTCCTGCAACCGACCATCGGGCAGCCGTCGGATGATTCGGTTGCTGCAACGGCCAACTTGCGGGTCGCGACTCTTGGTATTGGCCAAATTATCGTCCCAACGTCCGCCGGTAGCTAGACGATCCACGCCTCAATGTGGCCCAAACAGGGCAACGCGCGGCCACATAATGGTTTTATGGGTGGTCAATAAATGGTAATACCGACAGACATGGCGCTGGCCTCGTCCCCGCAAGGCTTCGTCTCGTGTTCTCGTTCCCGATCGCTTGGCCGGTGGGTCTCGGTCTGTCGGCTTTGGCGTCTGTTCAGTAAGGTGGAAGCGTGTCTGGACGACCGCGTCTTGCCCCGTCGTTGCTAGCGGCAGACTTCGCCTCGCTGGGAAGCGAGACGCGGGCCATGGAAGCCGCGGGCGCGGACCTCATTCACGTCGACGTGATGGACGGGCATTTCGTCCCGGTGCTGACCTTCGGCCCCGCGATCGTCAAGGCGCTCCGCCCGCACACGAGCCTGCCGCTCGACGTCCATCTGATGGTGGAGCCGGCGGAGCCCGCCGTGGAGGCGTTCGCCGCGGCCGGCGCCGATCTCATTACCGTTCACATCGAAGCCTGCCCGCACCTCGACCGCACGTTGCGCCGGATACGGGAACTGGGGAAAAAGGCCGGCGTGGCGCTCAATCCCGGTACCTCCGAGAGCCTGCTTGAGCCGGCGCTCGGGATCTGCGACCTGGTCCTGGTGATGACCGTGAACCCCGGCTACGGCGGCCAGACGTTCCTCACCGATCAGCTCCGCAAGATCCGAACGCTTCGCGAACGCATCGATGCGCGCTCGCTCCCCGTGGATGTCAGCGTGGACGGGGGCGTCAATCCGGAGACCGCGCCGTTGGCGATCGAGGCGGGAGCCGACATCCTGGTGGCCGGGGCGGCTGCGTTTCAGGGCGGTGCTGACGAATATCGCGGGAACCTGGACAGGCTGAGATCCGGCGGACGCGCGTCGTGATCGGAAGCGGAGCCGCCCGCGACCCGTATGGCTCCGAACCTCCGTGGCGCGGTGCACTGTACGGGTCGGCGCTTTGGAGACTGTGGCTGCGCCGGGGCGGCGCCGAGACGGTCGTCCGTCACGTGGCGGATGCGGTACCCGGGGACGCCAAGCTGGGCGACGCTTTGTTCACCGGAAGCTACTCGTTCCAGGGTGAAACGCTCATCTCCCGGAGCCAGCCCGTCTGGGAACCGGAAGGGCACAGTGCCGCTTGGCTGGAAGACCTGCACGGCTTCCTCTGGATTCGCGAATTGCGCGCCGCCGGGGACGAGCTCGCGGCCCTGCACGCGCGAAAGCTGATCGAGTCGTGGCTCGAGGCCTACGCGGAATGGCATCCAAGCTTCTGGCGCATCGACATCCTGAGCAACCGCGTGTCGGCCTGGACGCTGCATGCGGATTTCTTGCTGCGGCGGGCGGACGATGACTTTCGCCGACGCTTCGAAGCGGCTCTGACGGCGCAGGTTCGCCACCTGGTGCATGGTGCCCGCCCCTCGCGTCTCCCGTTCCGACCCATAGCCGCCGCGCGCGGGCTCCTGCTGTCGGCCCGGCTGCTGAGTGGCGGCGCCAAGCGCCTGCGGCAGGCGCAATCCCTCTTGCAGCAGGCGCTCAAGACGGCGCCGGGCCACGATCCATCGGTCTCTCCCGTACCGTCCGAGTGCGTGGGATTGCTCGAGCAGCTGATCACGCTACGCGGGGTCCTGATCAAATGCGGCGACGAGCCTACGGCGGCGACTCTCGCTCCGGCGCTCCGCGAAACGACGGCCTGTCTCAGCACCTGCCTGTTGGGAGACCACCAGCTTGGGCGGTTCCATGGCGGCGTGGTCGGCGAAGCCGGGCAGATTCGCCGCCTGGTGAACGTCGGTAGGGATGCCGGACCTGGTTCGGCCGACGCGACCGGTTACCGGCGGATGTCCGTCGGCAGCACCACGGTCCTCGCAGACTTCGGGCTTCCCCCGACGGGCGGGAGTAGCGCGCCGCTCGCCTTCGAAATGAGCGACGCCGACCTGCGCATGATCGTCAATTGCGGTCCGGTCCGGATGCTTGCCGCCGTGACGGGCACCAAGCTGGCGGACAATGCCGCGCATTCCACGCTGTCGGTCAACGGCAGCGATGCGCGACTGCGGTCCGACCGGCGCAACCCGATGGTGACGGCGGAACGGCGCCCGCGGGACGACGGCGAAGAGGTGACCGGCATGCACCGGGGGTACGAAGCGCGCTACGGGATCGTTCACGTGCGAAGGCTGGTACTCACCCGCGACGGCCGGACGTTGACCGGCACGGATACGTTGACGGGGCGCCGCGAGCATCCGTTCGCGATCCGGTTTCACTTGCATCCGAAGGTGCACCCGATCGGCGGCGGGGATTCACATTCGATTCTGCTCAGCCGGAGCGGGCGCGAGTGGGAGTTCCGGTTCGAGGGTGAAGCCGCGTTGTCGATCGAGCCGTCGGTCTACGTGGACAACGGCGGGGAGGTCGCGGACACCTGGCAGGTGGTGCTCTCCGGTCGCTACTGCAGCCCAGTCACCGCGGTCACGTGGCAGTTGCTCCGCTCGGACAGCAAGTGAGCTGGTGGCGTGAACGTGTCAGGTACGGATGACGCAGCCGGCGAGCGACAGGCCGACGCCGAACCCCATGACCAGCACCGTCATGCCGGCCTGCAGGCGACCCTGCTCCTGCGCCTGCCGCAGCGCGATGGGGATCGTCGCGGAGACGGTGTTACCGACGCCGTCGAGGTTCTGGAACCATTTCTCCGGGACCACGCCCAGCTGTTCACGGAGGCGATCGAGAACCACGGCGCTCGCCTGATGAAAGACGAACAGGTCGATATCGTCCTGGATCAGATCCGCGCGCTCGAGCAGCTCCCGAACGGCATCGGGCACCACGCGGAGGGTGAAGGCGAGCACCTTCGGACCATCCATGAACAGGACTGGCCCATCGACGTCGGCTACCCCGTTGTTCGGGGTGAGCGTGAGGTAGGGGGCGCCGGATCCCTCGGTGGTGAACACGAAAGGCCCGATCGTGCCGGGTCCGTCTCGTTCCACGACGCAGGCCGCTGCCCCGTCGCCGAAGATCGGCCGCGACGTACGGTCGTAGCGCGAGATGTAGCGGCTGTAGTGGTCCGTACAGATCAGCAGGATGCGGGCAGGGTGAGCATTGGCGATCAGCGACGCCGCGACCGACAGTCCGTACACGAAGCCGGAACATCCCTGAATGAGATCGAAGGCGAGGAGCGTGCTGGGCAGTCCGAGCCGTTCCTGCAGGAGGCAGGCCGTGGTCGGCAGGGTCGACTCCGGAGACTGTGTAACATGGATCAGGCCGTCCAGAGACGCGGGATCAACCCGCTCGAGGAGCTGGCGCGCAGCGTCCTCGGCGAGCACGGTCGCGGTTTCCTCCGGCGACGCCACGCGCCGGGTGCTGACGCCAGTCTTGGCGTGCAAGCGCTCGATTCGCCAGTGAGGGTTCAGCGCGCCGAGGTCTTCGAGGGTCTCGGTCCGGGAACCCAGCCGGTACTCAATATCTGCGATCTGCAAGTTCGCGTCCGGGGGCAGTCCTGTCGCCGACCAACCTATCGGGGGCTCGCGATTCCGTCAAAATCTACTCCGCGTTCGCGAAGCCCGGAGCCATGGCGTTGACCCTGCCGGACGACAGAGGCATCGGCGAGATCGAGCGGGCGATGCGCGCCGCCGGCCAGGCGATCGTGGCGGTCCGTGCAGCCGGCGCGGCCGACCCCGAGTTCAAGTCCGACGGATCGCCTGTGACCGAGGCGGATCGCAGGGCCGACGCCATCCTGGTGCATGCGCTGCAGGCTCTCGACCCGGACACCCCGGTGGTGAGCGAGGAGCGCCAGCGCCCGGCGGGCCTCGACGCCGCTGCCCGTCACTGGCTGATCGACCCGCTCGATGGAACCCGAAGCTTCCTCGCGGGAGGAAACGATTTCACGATCAATGTCGGGCTGGTGATCGGCGGCGAACCGGTGTTCGGCAGCATGCTGGACCCTGTCGGCGGCCGGTTCTACTGGGGCGGCGTCAACGTGGCGGCGCGCGCCGCCGACGCGGACGGAAACCACACCATGCTGCGGGTGCGCCCGTGCCCGGCCGACGGGCCCACGGTTCTGACGAGTCGCTGGCACGAGGCCGCGTTCGAGCGCAGCATGGGGCGAATCGAGGGGGGACGGCGTGAATCCATGAGCAGTGCGTTGAAATTCTGCCGCGTGGCCGAGGGGACCGCCGACCTGTATCCCCGGCCCGGTCGCACCATGGAGTGGGACACGGCGGCCGGCCACGCCATCGTGGTGGCCGCCGGCGGGGCCGTCTCGCAGCTGGCCGGCGGCCAGCTCCGCTATGGCAAGCCATCGCGGGAGAATCCTGCGTTCCTGGTCGAGGGCTCTCCGGACTGGCGCCGGTTTCTCCGTCCCCGCGACCGCTCGGCGGGTGCTTCGTGAGCGTCGTGGACCCCGGCACCGTGCCGGTGCGGCGCGCGCTGCTGTCGGTATCTGACAAGACCGGCCTGGTTGAATTCGGCGAAGCGCTGGTGGCGGCCGGTGCCGAGATCCTGTCGACCGGCGGGACGGCGGCGGCGCTCCGTGACGCCGGGGTTCGGGTTACCGAGGTTGCCGACCACACGGGATTCCCGGAGATCCTGGACGGCCGGGTCAAGACGCTGCACCCGGTCATCCACGGCGGCCTGCTGGGACGCCGCGATTCGAGGGACCACCTGGATGCGATGGCCGCGTGTCGGATCAGTCCGATCGACCTGCTGGTTGTCAGCCTGTATCCGTTTGAAGCCAAGGTGCGCGAGGGTGCCGCGCCGGCGGAATGCGTCGAGAACATCGATATCGGCGGGCCGGCGATGATTCGATCGGCCGCCAAGAACCACGATTCCGTCGCGGTCCTGGTGGATCCCGCGGACTATCGCGGGGTGGCGGCGCAGATCGCCGCGACCGGGGGCATCGGCGCCGACGCGCGCCGATGGCTGGCCGCCAAGGCGTTCGCCCGTACGGCCGCGTACGATTCGATGGTGGCGGAGTGGCTGGCCCGGCACGCGGGCGCCGATGTCGGCACCTTTCCCTGGTACAGCGTCGGCGGGCCTCGCCGGAGCACGCTCCGGTACGGCGAGAACCCGCACCAGCACGGCGCCTTGTTCACGACGGGAGCGGCGGAGCCCGGCGTGGCACAGGCGCGCCAGTTGCAGGGGAAGGAGTTGTCCTTCAACAACCTGAACGACGCCGACGCGGCCTTTCGGCTGGTCGCCGAGTTCGCCGATCCGGCGGTCGCGATCATCAAGCACGCCAACCCGTCGGGGGTGGCCGCGGCGGCTGTGACGGCCGACGCCTTCCGGTTGGCGCTGCGTTGTGATCCGGTGTCCGCATTCGGCGGCATTGTCGCACTCAATCGGCGGCTGGACACTGAGACGGCGCGCGCCATTGCGACGCTGTTTGTCGAAGTGGTGGTGGCGCCCGAGGTTCCGGCCTCGGCCCGCGCCGTGTTCGAGGAGGCCGGAAGGACCAGCCTTCGTCTGCTCGAGACCGGCGGGATGCCGGATCCTGCCGGCCCGGCGCCGGACGTGCGCACGATCGCCGGCGGTCTGCTGGTGCAGGATCGTGACAGCGGACAGGTCGGTGAAGCCGACCTGGAGGTGGTGACGGAGCGGGCACCGACGGCAACGGAGATGCGTGACCTGCTGTTTGCCTTCAAGGTCTGCAAGCATGTGAAGTCGAACGCGATCGTCTATGCCAAACACGGTGCGACGGTCGGTGTTGGGGCTGGCCAGATGAGCCGTGTGGACTCCGCGCGGGTAGCAGCCGGCAAGGCGGCAGAGGCGGCTCAGGCGGCGGGTCTTGGCGCGTCCCTGGCGGCCGGGTCAGTCGTCGCGTCGGACGCGTTCTTTCCGTTTCCGGACGGACTGCTGGCCGCCGTCGAGGCGGGTGCCACCGCGGTCATCCAGCCCGGCGGATCGGTTCGCGACAAGGAAGTGATCCGGGCCGCCAACGAACGCGGCGTTGCCATGGTGTTTACAGGGATGCGGCACTTCCGGCACTGAGGCGCGGCGTCAGGCGGCAAGCGCCTCCTCGATGGCCGCCGCGACGTGCAGCAGGGCGCGGTTCTGATCGGCCGGCCGGGCCACCATGAAGCCAACCGGCAGCGAGTCGGTCACGGGTAGCGTCACGGCGGCGAGGTTGAGCACGTTGCCCAGTCGAGTGTTCCGCAGGGCGAGGGCGTTCGCGCGGGCGTAGGCGTCGCGATCGGCGGTGACCTGGGCGATCGGCGGCGGCAGGATCGGCAGCGTTGGATGGACCAGCGCGTCCCAGCCGGCAAGGCGTCCCGCCAGCTTCCCGGTCAACCTCGCCGAGGCATCGCGCACGGTGAGAAAATCCACCGCGGACATGGCCCGGCCTTCGGCCATGCGCGCGAGCACGTCCGGATCGATTTGCGCTTCGCGCCCGTCGATCAGATGTCGGCAGGTCACGTAGCCTTCGGCCGTCACGATGCCGCCGTGACGCTGCAGCAGGTCGTGAATCTCGGTGAATTCCGGAATCTCCGCCTCGACGACGGTCGCTCCGGATCGCCGCAAGGCCTCGAGTACCGCCGGCATCGCTTCGGCCACCTCGGCGTCCGCCTCGTCATGCACAAGGTTGCTGGCTGCCAGCAGGCGCAGGCCGTCGGCGCGGGCACCCGCCAGATCGACCGGGCTGTCGTTGGCGAGAATCGCGAACATCTGCGCGGCGTCGGCGACCGAACGGCACAGCGGCCCGACCGTGTCGAGTGTGGAGGACAGCGGCAGGACACCGTCCCGCGGCACGGCGCCGATCCCGGTCTTGAAGCCGACCAGGCGGTTCCAGGTGGCGGGGATCCTGACCGACCCTCCCGTGTCGCTGCCGATGCCGATGGGTACGTGGCCGCCGGCCACCGAGACGGCGGCGCCGGCCGAGGAGCCACCGGGAACCCGCGGGACGTCGGTCATCGCGGCGTTGGCCGGCGTGCCGAAGTGCGGATTCGTGCCGATGCCGCCGAGCGCGAACTCGACGGTCAGCGTCTTGCCGATGCAGACGAGCCCCGCCTCGCGGCCGCGGCGGACAACTTCCGCGTCCAGTGCCGGCGTCCGGCCCGCCAGCTGCGGCGAACCGCCCTCCGTGAGCACGCCGGCGGTGTCGAAGAGGTCCTTCCACGAGATCGGCACACCGTCAAGCGGACTCCGCCGCAGGCCGGCGGCGGCGCGGTCCGCGGCGGCGGCCGCCTCGGCGCGCGCACGCTCCGGCGTGAGCCGGACGAAGCCGGCGGATTCGAGACCGGCTTCTTCAATCCCGGAAAGGCACAATTCCGCCAGATCGACCGGGCTGAGTTCTCCCGTCTCGATTGCGCGCCCCAGGGCAAGCGCGGTCGGCTGGCGTGCGTCGTCGGTCATGGCTGGAACGAGGATAGTGATTGGCGAGGCGGGCGGCAGCCCGCTTGGTCTTCGGTTCCTCGCCGGCTGCCGTATGCTCTCCGAGACGTGGCGGCCGAGGAGTCATCAGAGCAGATGTCGGAGGCACCGCTCCGGACGGAAGTGTTGATCGCGGGCGCCGGTCTTACCGGAATGACGCTGGCGGCGACGCTCGCCTCCGCGGGCATCGACTGCAGGATCGCCGATCCCGCGGCGCGCAGTTCGCGGCGCGATGTGCGGACGACGGCCATCACCTGCGGGTCCCGGCGACTCTACGAGGCGATCGGGGTTTGGGGGGCGGTGCGCGCGCGGGCACAGCCGATTCGCCGGATTCGTGTCGCGGAGAGCGATGTACCTTTGTACCTGCATTTCGAAAGCGATGACCTCGGCGAGGGCCCGGTCGGGCACATCGTTTCGAACGACGATCTCTCGGGCGCCCTGGGATCCAGGCTCGGGCGTTTGGGCGTGGCCACGGACGCGTATGCCGTCGAGTCGTTCGAGGAGTTGCCGGGCTGGGTGCGCACCCGACTTTCCGACGGCTCGGTGATCGACAGCCGGATCCTGGTCGGCGCCGACGGACGGGCCTCGCCCGTCCGGGAACTGGCCGGGATCGGCAAGCGCACCCGTGCCTACGGGCAGACGGCGATGGTGTGCACGATCCGGCACACGGAACCGCACCAGGACACGGCCGTGGAGCGATTTTTCCCCTCCGGGCCGTTCGCTGTGCTCCCCCTGCGTGGCCGCCGGAGTGCCGTCGTCTGGACCGAGCCCCGCGGCGCGGCGCGGCAGCTGATGCGGCTGCCGTCCGCGGACTTCCAGGCGGAACTTGAGGCGCGGTTAGATGGGATGTTCGGGACTCCCACCGTGGAGGGCGCACCGACGGCATTCCCGTTGTCGCTGGTGCTCGCCAGGCGGCACACGCGCGGGCGCGTGGTCCTGGTTGGAGATGCGGCCCATGCGCTGCACCCCATCGCTGGCCAGGGCTTCAACCTCGGCCTGCGCGGGGTTGCGCTCTTGGCAGAACTGGCCGCCGATCACATGCGGCTGGGACTCGAACCCGGTGACCCGAACGTGCTCGCCGAATTTGCCGACCGACGGCGCATCGATACCGCGAGCCTCGTTGCGGTCACGGACGGCGTCAACCGCGTGTTCTCGAACGGACTGCCCGGCCTAGGCTTGGTCCGTGCCCTCGGCCTCGGGATGGTCAACGCGATTCCCCCGGTGAAGCAGGCGCTCATGCGCCAGGCGATGGGCATCGCCTCCGGCATCGGCGCGCCGCTGCCGCGGCTGATTCGGGGCGAACCGCTTTGACGGAAAGCCGGTTCGGCTGAACTTGCCCGCGAGGGGAACCACCGGTCGCGCCGGGTTCCAACCGGACTGTGCCGAAAGGGCCAGAGGCTAGCCCCCAAAAGGGGGACGCAGGGAGCCGCGGGAGCGGTCCAGATGCTGCATCGTGGCGAGCCGTTCCCGCTGCCCGGAGGCGACCGTGGCGCCGGCAAGTGTCTACGTCGTCCGGTCCCGTCGGATTGGCCGCGACTCGGCCCGTCGCCAGGCGCGAAACACATGATCGGCGCCGCGCTGGAATTCGAACGGGACCGGTTCGATGGCGACCCGTACGTTCCTTCGTTACAGGAATTGCCGGCAAGCGTCCACATGGGGCGACGGCGTGCCGTCCAGGCTGATCATCGGAAACACCCGCACTTCGACAGCAACGCGCGTGAGTTCTGACAGGGCGCTCAGGTGGAAATCCAGGTCAAGTTCCCGGCCGTACAGGAACAGTAGGTGCGAGCAGAGGGCGAGGTCGAAACGGGAGGCGGGGAAGGGGAGCCTGGGCAGCTCTCCGCAGATGTATCGTCCGGTCGCCCGTCCCCGCGGGTAGTCGGAAAAGAACCGGTCGGCGGCCTGGCGGCGCGCCGCCAGCAGGCCGTCGATATCGCCGTAGAAGTCCCAGACGAAGCGGTCGCGCTCGGTGGCCAGCGCTTGCCCGATTTGATACTCCGCGTCGGCAAGCAGGCGCCGCATTGCGGGTATCTCGAGCCGGTAGCCGGGGTCCACCGCCCTGACGTCGACGCCCGCCCGGGTCATTTCCGCGGTGAAGGACGATGGACCTGCGCCGCAGTCGAGGACCGTTCCCTGGAGTTGATCTGCGCGAAGTCCGAAGAAGGCCAGGTATTCGTAGGCCCGCCGCCCCCATGGCGTCACCCCGGCCAGGCCCAGGCGCGCGGTCGGCCGGTTCACGGCTCGCGGCTTAGGCCGGCCTCTTGCAGAGCCTGCAGGTAGTCCTTCCAGAGCGCCGCCTGGCGCTCGCCCAGTTCCCTGAGATAGCTCCAGGAATAGATGCCGCTGTCATGGCCGTCGTCGAAGCAGATGCGGATGGCGTAGTGCCCCACCGGCTCGACCGCGGTAATGCCGATGCCGACTTTCCCCGGCACCAGCTGCTTAGGGCCGCCATGCCCTTGGACCTCGGCGGACGGGCTTTCCACCCGGAGGAACTCGGCCGGCAACTGGAATGCGGCGCCGTCGTCAAAGGCGATGTCGACGATGCGTTCCGCGCGGCGCACCCGTACTGTCACGGGTCGCGTGCCGGGAGACGTCATCAGGGCTCGTCTTCTTCCAGCGCCCTGGCTTCATCCACCAGCATGATGGGGACGCCGTCCCGGACCGGGAAGGCGAGGCCGGCCGCACGGCTGATGAGCTCGTTGCGTTCACGGTCGTACTCGAGGTTGGTCTTGGTCACCGGACAGACCAGGATCTCGAGCAGGTGCGGGTCCACCGCTGGCCCCGACGGTGCGTCGGTCAATTGATGCTCCCGGATCCGGACCCCGAACGCTCCGCTTCCTTCATGGCCAGTGACGCCAGCAACATTCGCGCCCTTTCGACGACCCCTTCTGCTTCCAGCATTCCCTGCTTCTCGCGGTTGTCCAGCTGGCAGATGCGAATCCCGAAATGAAGGAGCATTTCGGTCGCGTCATCCGCGAGATTGTCCCAGTTTACCTTCAGGCCGTGCGTTTGCGCATGCAGCCGGAGGGCGGTCAGCAGGCCCTGGTGGTCAAGGTTGCTGCAATCGGCGGGTTCGAAGTCGGGCCTGAACTCGTCCCATTCAACGGTGGCGCGCCGGTACCCTCCCTGATCAAGCGCGTCGGACGTGATCCGGAATCGCGCGATGCCCGTGAGTTGCAGCAGGTAGCGCTCGTCGTCGGTCTCGTGGAAGGCCTGGATGTACGCTGCGCCGCCCACCGAGTAGAGGGGACAGTCGTTGGGAATCGGATGCGTGTATGTCGTGCCGTCGTCGCGGGGCTGGATGACGCCGAACAGACGCGATCCGGCGAGCGCATGGTTCACCATGCGGAGGTAGCGAGGTTCAAATGCCTGGATCACGATCCGGTCACGAGGAAACATGATGGCGCCAGGCAGCGGGAAAAGCGGGAGGTGTGTCGGTAACTCCTCTGGGCCGGGCGGAGGCACAGAACGGCTCAGGCGAACAGGATCGCAGACAGCCGCATACGCGTCTGCGAAGTCAGGGGATCACCCTCTCCGAAGACCTCGAACAGCTTCAGCAGGCGCTTCCGGGCGGCGGCATCGTTCCATTGCCGGTCGCGCCGCACGCTTTCGAGCAACTGGTCGACAGCTTCCTCGCGGGCATCGTTGGCCAGCAACGCGTTCGCCAGATCGATGCGGGCCTGGTGATCGTCAGGATCCGCCTCAACCTTGGCCTTCAACGCCGACACGTCACCGGCCTTGCTTGCTTCAGCGGCGAGCGAGATTGCCGAGCGGAGCGACTCGATCGCCGGGTCCTTGGCGAGATCTTCCGAAATGTTCTCCAGTATTTCGCGCGCGTCGGCGGCGCGGCCAGCCTTGAGCAGCGCCTTCCCGAGCCCGGCGATCGCGCGCGCATTCGCGCCGTCGCGTTCCAGCACGCTGGTGTAGAGATCGGCCGCCTTCTTGGCGTCGTCGACGAGCGCGGCGTCTGCGGCGTCGAGCGTCTCGCTGATCTCCTGCTGCACCGCGCCCACGGACTGCTGGGCGACGCGGTCGACGAAGGCACGCACCTCGGAGTCAGGCAACGCTCCCGCGAAGCCGTCGACCGGCTGACCATCGACAAACGCGTACACCATCGGCAACGACTGGACCCGCAACTGCGCCGCCAACGTCTGATTCTGGTCGACGTTGACCCGTGCGAGCGCCACTTTGCCGCCGGCAGCACTCACCGCCGCTTCCAGCATCGGTGTGAGCTGCTTGCAAGGGCCGCACCAGTCCGCCCAGAAATCCACGATGATCGGCCGACTTCGGGACGCGGACAGCACATCCTCAGCGAACCGGGCAGTGTTGGTATCGAAGATGTGACCCGTGGGAGCGGCCTGAGCGCCGCCGATCAGGACGTCGGAATCTTGCATGGATTTTCCGATGGAGGGAGGGCTTGCCACGTGCTGAAGGTTGCGCAGCCGGGACCTTACATTATCATGCCGCACCCGACCGAGCGGGCGTAGCTCAGGGGTAGAGCGCTACCTTGCCAAGGTAGAAGTCGTGAGTTCGAATCTCATCGCCCGCTCCAAACCGGGCTCTGCGTGACATCGTGCGCCACCGCAGCTGAACGACGGTGGACGCCGGGCCCGGGCAATCGCCGCACCCCCGGTGCGGCCGGAAAAGCACTCCAGTCCCGGACGGGGCGCCGGCCGATGCGCAGTGCCGAAACCAGGCGGCAAGCCGCGCTCACAGCCGTTCGTCGAAGTTCCCGATCTCCGCGAGCACCAGCGAGAAGTACTCGTCGTCCGTCGTGTAGTGGCGGCGGAGCTTGAAACCGGCGCTACGGACGAGGCGTTCCAGCGAATCGCGGCTGAACTTCCGGCTGACCTCGGTAAGGATCGACTCGCCGCGGGCGAAGCGGATCTGCTCGTCCAGGATGCCAAAGGTCACGGTTTGCGGCTGCATCGCCACCAGGCGCATCTCGATCTGGGCGTTCTGCTCGCTGTAGACGGCGTCATGGCGAAAGGCCTCGGGCTCGAAGTCGGCGCCTAGCCGCGCGTTCAACACGCGGAGAACGTTCTGGTTGAAGGCCGCGGTCAACCCTTCTGAATCGTTGTAGGCGTCGTGCAGGACCTGCCGGTCCTTGATCCGGTCGGCGCCCATCAGGAGGAAGTCGCCGGGCTCCATCTTGGCGGCAAGATCGCGCAGGAAGCGGATGCCTTCCGGCTCGGTAAAGTTGCCGATGGTCCCGCCCAGAAACAGAAAGAGACGGGGTCCCTCGGGCACCGGCAGCGCATCGAGGCCGGCCGTGTAGTCGCCGACAAACAGCTGCACGGACATTTCCGGATGACTCTGCCGGAGCCCCTCGCCACCAGCCCGCAGCGCGTCCGGCGATATGTCGAACGCCGCATAGGTCGCCAGCGGCCCCACCTGACAGCACGCGTCGATGATCTGCGGCGTCTTTCGCGACATTCCGCTGCCGAACTCGAACACGGTCGCCGGCCTGACGGTCGCGGCGACATTCCCGACCACTTCGGTCAGGAGCGCGTCCTCGGTGCGGGTGACGTAGTACTCCTTGGTCCGGCAGATCTGGTCGAACAGGTCGGAACCCGCTTCGTCGTACAGATACTTGGGAGGTAACGAACGCGGCGAATCGAGTAGCAGTTCGCGCACGTCATCCGCCAGCGTCGGGATGGGTCGGGACGGAGGAATGACCTGCGCAGTGAGCTCGCCCAAGCCGCCAGTGATGTCCATGATGGTAGTCCGGCTCGGGAGCAGTTCGGCCGCTGTTCGGACCCGGCGCGGTGTCCGGCATCCATCGGAGCCTTGGGCTGCGGAACGTACAGGACCTTCAGTACACGCACAACTTGCAGGTGGCTCACGTTCCGGTCGTGCGTTCTCGCTCGGCACGGTGGAGTTCCGCGAGTTCGTGCCATGGCTGCGGCCGCCAGAAGGTCTTCGCCCGGCCCGACGTCGATGGCAGGACCCAGAGGCGCGTGCCGGCGATGGCGTGCGGCTGCAGACCGTAACCTTCCGGACCGGCGGCGAGGGTTGCGCCGAACTGCTCGCGTAGGAATACCCGCGCGGGCGTCTTGGCCGTGAACGCGAGGAAGCGCGGCCGGTACCGTTCGATTTTCTTCCGGAGCGCGCTCGACTGGTAGGCCTCGGTGGACAGGTCGGCATCGTTGCCGAACTCGTATTTGGCGAGATCGGTCAGGCCCAGGCCGTAGCCGGACACCAGCGGGTACTCGTCCGGCCGGAGCTGCCGGTCGGTGAAACCGGCCTCGTGCAGAACCGCCCAGAACCGGTTCCCGCCTTGGGCGTAATACGCCCCGACCCTGGCCGAAGTGAAGCCGACTGCCGAGCCGCAGAACACGGTGACCAAACCCGTCTGCAGAACATCGGGCAGGACGTGGGCGCGGTTCATGCGGCCGGATGCCAATGGCGCGAGCAGCTGTAAGCGGAGGGGTGGTGCCCCCGCCGCCGGAATCTGCCTCCGGGGTCGCAGGCGCTCCCGCAGGCCTGGCGCCGGAGCACCGCCTGGCCGGCGCGCGTCCGGTGCTGCGACCAGGCCAATTCCCGCTTCGCGACCGGGCGCGGCGGCGGTTGCGGGCAATGGTCCTCACACTTGACGATGCGCAGAGTCTTCGATAATTCGCGAAGTATGGAAAGCAAACGTGCATTGGAGGCGCTGAGCGCCCTGTCGCACGAGACACGGCTGTCGGTGTTTCGGCTTCTCGTCACGGCGGGTCCGGGGGGACTGACGGCTGGCGTCATCGCGGAACAGCTCACTGTGTTGCCGAATACCCTGTCGACCCACCTCGGGCTCTTGGCGCGGGCCGGGCTGGTCGTGCCTGCCCGCAACGGCCGCACGATCCGGTACTCCGCCAATTATGACGGGATGCGCGAACTCATGGCGTTCCTCGTGCGCGACTGCTGCGCCGGAAATCCGGAAATCTGCTCGTCTCTCCTTGCCGCCACCACCATGCCGGACTAGTCCGCGCCGTGGAATTCGATCGTATCCGTCAGCACGTGGCCGAAGCGGTCGGCACCGGCGTCCTCGTCGCCACCGTCGTGGGCTCCGGCATCATGGCGGAGACCCTTGCCGACGATTCGGCCATGGCTCTCCTGGGCAATACGATTGCGACCGGGGCGATCCTGGTGGTCCTGATCACCGTGCTCGGGCCGGTGTCGGGGGCACATCTCAACCCGGCCGTGACCCTGGCCTTCGCGGTGCGTCGAGACATCCGCCCGGCCAAGGCGGCGACGTTCGCGTCGGTGCAGATCATTGGCGGCGTGATCGGTACCGTCGTTGCCCACCTCATGTTCGAGCAATCACCGCTGCAGCTCGCCGAGACGGCCCGCAGCGGCCCGGCGCAGTGGTTCGCGGAAGTGGTGGCGACGTTCGGATTGGTCGCGACGATTCTGGCCGGGCTCCGGTTTCGGCCGACGGCGGTCCCCTGGCTCGTTGGTCTGTACATATCGGCGGCATACTGGTTCACCGCATCGACATCCTTTGCCAACCCGGCGGTTACCATCGCGCGCAGTCTTTCAGATACGTTCTCCGGTATCCGACCCGCCGACGTCCCGGGCTTCCTGTCCGCGCAGATGATCGGCGCGGTGCTCGCCGCGCTCAGCGTGGGGTGGTTGCTCAGGGAGGCCGCTGCCAGGGCGCGCGGCCAGCCGGACTGACCGGCACGGCGTGGCGTCGGCGTCGGGTGGCGCCGCAATCCTGGATGGGCGGGGGCGCATATGCGCGCCGGGCGATTCCTCCGGATTCGCCCTGTCCTGCCGGAACGCCCTATGTTGCGCTGCAACGCGAGCCCGAACCGCCTGAACGGAGGACCTTCTGCCGTGTCTCGATTTGTCGCCGCCTGCGTGGTGCTGTCCGTCGCAATCGTCACTGCACTGCCGGCTTCAGCCAAGCTCATCTGCGTCCGGAATGACGGCGCTGACACGCTGGGAGTCCGGTCCGGCAACGCCATGTTCTGGCTGGACGGCCAGAGCCTGCGGTGCTTTCGCACCGACGAGGAATTGGCCACGCTGCAGAACTGGGATGTGCAGCAGTGCGAGGAGCGCGACATTTCCGTCGACCTCCGGGAGCACGCCTGCCTGATCGCGATTGGTGCCGACAGCGTGTGCGTGCCGGCACTGGAAACGCGACCGCTGGCCGACGCCTGCCGGAATTGACCCGGCCGTCAGTCGGCCTGGGCTTCGATCTGCTCCATGTCTTCGTCACTCAGGCCGAAGTGATGGCCGATCTCGTGGATCAGCACGTGCCGGACGATGGTCTCGAAGCTGTCCTCGGAATCCGCCCAGTAGTCGATGAGCGCGCGTCGGTACAGGAACACCATGTCCGGACCGTCAGCCACCGAACCGGAGTCCTTGTGGCCGATCGCCACGCCCTGATACAGCCCCATCAGCTCGAACGGACTGTCGAGCTGCAGGTCGCGCAGCACGTCGTCGTCGCAGAATTCCTCGACGCGGAAGGCGATCGCTCCGACTTGCGAGCGAAAGGGTTCCGGCAACCGGGCCAGTTCAACCGTCGCGATTGCGGCGATGTCGTCGAGCGAGGGTGCCAGACCGAAAGTCCGCGGCGTCGCTCTGGTTGCAGCTTCCGTCACGGTTGGGCACCGTGTCCCTGAAGTCCGAGACCGGGCCGAGGAATTGGAGCCCAGCGCGAAGCCATGGCCATACCCCTGACGGAACCGGAGCTCGCCGGCGCACTTGATCGTCTTGCCGGCTGGGAGCGGCATCCGAACCGCTCGGCGATCCGGAAAACGTACCAGTTCGATGACTTCCGGGCCGCGTTTGCCTGGATGACCCGGATCGCGGAAGTCGCTGAGCGCATGAATCATCATCCGGAGTGGGTCAACGTGTACAACCGGGTCGAGGTGACGCTTGCCACCCATGACGCCGGCGCGGTCACCCGGCTTGATGTCGACCTGGCCATGGCCATGGAGCGGGCGTGGAGCGACCGAGGCCCGTAGACCCTACCCCGCCCGGGGCCTGGTTGGCCACGGGCTGTGCCGCTGCGCCGTTTGTCGCGACGGCCGGCGGCCTCTGGCTGCTCGAAGGGGCCTGGAGAGACTATCTCTACCTGACCGGTCTCAACTACGCCCTGGCGTCACTGGGGTTCCTCGGTGCACTGCATCTGGGGCTAGCGCTGGCGGCAACCAGGCGCGGGTTTCGCCAGCACGGGTTCTGGTGGGTGGTTCCGTTCCTGCCCGCGACCGCGGGCTTGGCGGCGCTGGCGGGGTTCGTGGACTATTTCTGGGTCATCATGCTGTTTCTGGCTGCGTTTCTTACATCCCACGCTGCCGACCTGCGCGCGGTGCGCGAAGGCGTCGCGCCGGCGTGGTATCGCACCGTCCGCAAGTGGGTGACGGCGGCGGTGCTATTCTGGGCCGGCACGTTCTTGGTCCACGCGCCGATCAGCGTCGCCGGATGAGTCCCAGTTCGGTCGTGGCGACGCGTTCACCGCGCCGCGCGATGTAGAGCGAGGCGGCGACGATGACGCCGGCGCCGGCGATGGTTGCCGGGCCGGGGAGCTGCCCGAAGAGAAGGAAGCCGTAGAACGTCGCGAAGATCAGCCGAGTGTAGTCGATCGGCATCACCGCGCTCGGCTGCACGCCCCGCAGCCCGAGCACGGTGAACATCTGCCCGAGGGTTCCGGCGCCGCCGATCGCCAGCAGCAGCAGCAGTTCGAACGGTTCCGGCCATCGCCAGACGAAGAGCGCCGGGATGAACGTCGCCAGCGTCGCGAAGCCGGCAAACCACAGCTGGATGGTGAGCGTCGCCTCGGTCTCCGTCAGCGATTTCACCGTCAGCTTGACGCTGGCAATGGTCAACGCCGACGCCAGTGACAAAGCCACCCCGGCCGCCGGCAGGTCCGTGCCGGCCGGGTTGATCATGAGCACGATGCCGCCGAACCCGATCAGGGTCGCGATCCAGCGCGGGAGGTCGACGCGATCCCCCATGATCAGGACCGCAAGCGGAATCAGGAAGAGAATGCGCGTGAAGCCCAGGGTCACCGCCTCCGCCAGCGGCAGCAGCGAGAGGGCCGTGAAGCCCATCCACATGGAGACCACCCCAAGCAGGCCCCGAAAGAGATGCATGCGCGGCCGTGCGGTCTCGATTGCCGCGGGACGTCGCAGGAAGAAGGGGATCAGGACCACGCCGCCGAAGAGGCACCGGAAGAACGCGAGTTGCAGGGGATGGAAGTCGGTGGAAAGGAACTTGACCAGCGCTGCCATCACCGGGAACGTCGCGGCGGCACAGAGAATGAAGAGCGTCGCGCGCGTGTGCGCCGACATCGGAGCCTGAAACCCGCGCATCACTGGCGCCGCCGGTGGGCACGGCTTTCCCGGTGCGCCATGTAGACAGAACTGCCGAGAATGACGGTCGCGCCGAGCCAGGTCCAGAGATCCGGGACCTCGGAATAGAGGGCATAGCCGGCCAGGGCCATCATCGGCAGGCGGACGAAATCGTACGGCAAGACGGCCGTGGCCTCAGTGACCGCGAACGCGCGCACCCAGCAGTGGTGCGCCAGCGTGCCGACTAGGCCGAGCACCGCCATCAGCCCGAGATCCGTCCCGGTGGGGGGTGTCCAATCCAGCAGCGCCGGCGTCACGGCGAACACGGACAGGAACAGCGGCACATAGAGCACCACGGAGTTCGGGTGATCAGTGCGAGCCACCACCTTGACCACGGTCGCTCCGACCGCCATCAGCATGGACGCGCAGAGGGCAGCTGCGACCGCAAACGAGAATTCCGCAAACCCGGGTCGCAGCACGATGAGCATCCCCACGAACCCAAGCGCGGTGGCGGTCCAGCGCCGTGCCCGCATGCGTTCCCCCAGAAAGACGGCGATCAGCACTGCTGCGAAGACTGGCGCCGAGAAGTTGATGGCCGTGGCCTGTGCGAGGGGAATGTTGCTGACGGCGAAGAACCAAAGGTACATCGCCGTGAACCCGAGGAGGCCGCGAACGACCTGCAGGCCCGGCCGCTTGGTCTTGAGCGAGCGGATTCCCGCGGGCCACACCAGCAGCAGCACGAAAATGAGCCCGAACAGCGAGCGGACGAACAGGAGTTCAAACAGGCCGTAGCGGGACGACAGCTCGCGGACCAGCGTGTTCATGAGGGTGAAGAAGACGTTCGCGAGGATCATCCACAGGGCGCCGCGCACAGGAGGGGGGATGGTGGCCCAGAGAATTCGGATCCTGTGCAGACTCATTGCCAAGACCGGGGAAGTTGCCGTCCTACAGGTCTTGTCGGACCGCCGGTTCGGCGATCAGCGGCGATGTTCGTTGAGTCGCGGCATCAGTTCGACAAGGTTGCAGGGGCGAAACCGATTGTCGAGTTGGTGGACGAGAATGTCGTCCCAGCCGTCGCGGCAGGCGCTCGGCGAGCCCGGCAGCGCAAACAAATAGGTGCCGTCGGCGACCCCGGCGAGTGCCCGGGACTGCATCGTGGAGGTGCCGATCTTCGAGAAACTCAGCATCCTGAAGAGCTCTCCGAAGCCGGGGATGTCTTTCTCCACGACGCGCTCGAACGCCTCCGGCGTGACGTCCCGTCCTGTGATGCCGGTGCCGCCGGTTGCAATGATTGCATCCACCGAAGGATCGGCAATCCATTGCCGCAGCTGCTCCTCGATCAGGCCGGCCTCATCCCGGACCAGCGCGCGCGCCTGCAGGATGTGACTCGTGGCCGTGATGCGTTCGGCCAGCAGGTTGCCCGAACGGTCGTCGGCCAGCGTCCGCGAGTCCGATACGGTCAGGACGGCGATCTGCACCGGCAGAAACGGTCTGGATTCGTCAAGACCCGACATAGAACACCGTGTCGTCTTTTCCGGCTTCGGAGTCCAGCGGGACGTACTGCGGCCACTTGCCGTGGCTCAGGGCCGTCCGGGCCGGTTTGTGCTGCCTGAAGCGGTCTCGATACATCCAGAGACTGGCAAGGACTCGCTTCACGAACCAGCGCGTTTCGAGCAATGGAATGCTCTCGATGAACAGCAGCGGATGGTCGGCGTCGATCCTCTCCTTCCAGGCGACCCAGTGGCGTGCCCCCGCGTTGTAGGCCACTAGGGCGCCGATCAGGTCACGCCTGATATCGGGGTGCTTCAGGGCGTCTCGGAGCACCCGCTGGCCGAGGCCCAGGTTGAAGACGGGATCGTAGAGGTAGTCGGCGCCGGGACCGCGGATCCGCTTGTCACCCGTGAGCTTCCGCCCGATTCGCGGCAGCACCTGCATGAGTCCGCGGGCCCCACGCGAGCTCTTGGCCCGGATGTGAAAGCCGGATTCCTTGTGGACAATCGCGTGCACGAGGGCTTGGTCGATCTCGGTTGCGGCGTTTCCGAGCCAGTCGGAGGCCGGGTAGAGCGCTGACAGATTGAGGGTCCCTGAACGTTCGAGGCGGCTGCCGAGCCGGAGCTGAACGCCAGGCAGGTCGAGCGCCATCGCGAAGGCGAGAAGGTCGATGTCCGCGGTTCCGCGGTTTTCTCCGGCTAGCCGCCTGAATTCGGCATCGGCCTCGAACATGCGTCCCGCCTGGACCAGCGCCACCGCGCGTTGGGCGGCAGGCGACGCAAGCATCGGCGAATCCGCGTCGACCTTGACCGCCTTCCGGTCAATCCAGCTGTTGCGGTCGGGCAGCCCCAGTTCTTCGAGCGCGAGTTGCCCGTAGAGGGTAAGGGGAAACTCGGCTGCGGTGCGCAGCATGCCCTCGGCGTCCCCGTCGTGGCCGAGGCGGGCGTAGATCCAGGCTGCCCAATAGGCACCGCTGGCGGTTTCCCACGTGCTGCCGGGCGTGACTGCGGCCTGGCCGAAGTGCTCGAGTGCGGAATAGGTCAGATCCAGCTGCAGGGCCGCCAGGCCTGCCCGCAGATGGATCCACGAGAATCCAGGTTCCACCGACGTGCTTGCAGCCGCCGCCAGCGTGAACGCTCGCCAGTAGTCGCCGTCTGCGTAGTAGCCGATGGCGATCCGGCCCTCGAGCTGCGCAACGTCTTCGGGCGAAAGGTTGCTGGGTCCGCCGTGCAGGCGCGACAGGGCACGGTCGTACTGCCCCCTGGTGACCAGACGGATGATGTCCTGGGCGAACTTCCGTTGCGATCGCGTGTCGCCGATCTTCAGGGCGTGGCTGGGCCAGTCGGGGCCGTAGCCGCCAAGGCGCTTCGTGCTGACGGGCCTTGGCGGCGAGGCATCGTCCGGGCCCTGCCGCCTTAGTGCGAGGCGGTGGATCAGGCGGGCGCCCGGATGATCCGCAAAGGACTCCAGCCACCCGGCGAGGTCGGCGAACGACGAGCGGTACTCCGTCGGATGCATCAGTTTCTGATAGCGCACGTGACCAAGCAGGATGTGGTTCCGGAGTCCGGCGATCTCGGCTTCCGCCGTGACCCAATCGCCCTGGTCCTGCAGGGCGAAGATGCGGCGATACCGTTCGGCGTCTTCTGATGTCAGGACCAGGGGCACACCTGCCCGACGGAGCTCTTCCGTCACCTGCCCGAGCGGTTTCACGGGTTTGCCCTGTTCGATCGCCGCTGCGGCATGCGCCGACCCCCCCAGCACAATCGTGCCGGCAACCACGACAGCGGTGAATCGTGAGACTGCAACCATGTGATGCGCCGCGCTCCTTAGAAGGTAAGGGTAGCGCAGCTGGTTCCAAGCGCGGGCGTGCCGCCAACTGCGCATGTGGATCGTGGCCGCGGACGCTGCCGCAAGCGCACGGCCGGCGCCGGCTTCGGGCGCGGCCGGCGGTGCCGTTGCCGCCTGCCGAAGTCTTTCTTACTCTCTTGCCGGCCGGGGTGGCCAATGGTCGGGATCATGGCTCCATGAACAAGGTGTATGCGGACGCTGCCGTCGCGCTCGATGGGCTGGTGGTGGACGGGATGACGGTGATGGCTGGCGGCTTCGGGCTCTGCGGCATTCCGGAGAACTTGATCCTTGCGCTCAAGGAAACAGGTGCGCGCGACCTCACGGTCATCAGCAACAATGCCGGCGTCGATGGTGCCGGTCTGGGCCTCCTGCTGGAGACCCGGCAGGTGCGGAAGATGATTTCCAGTTATGTGGGCGAGAACAAGATTTTCGCCCAGCAGTACCTGGACGGGATCCTGGAACTCGAATTCAATCCCCAGGGGACCCTGGCGGAACGCATTCGAGCCGGCGGTGCCGGGATTCCCGCATTTTACACGGCGACGGGAGCCGGCACGGTCGTCGCTGACGGCAAGGAGACGCGCACGTTCAATAGCCGGGCGTACGTCATGGAAACGGGACTGGTGTCGGACCTTGCCATTGTCAAGGCGTGGAAAGGTGATACCAAGGGCAACTTGATCTACCGCAAAACCGCCCGGAACTTCAATCCGGTGATGGCCACCGCCGGCAAGGTTACGGTTGCCGAGGTCGAGCACCTCGTTGAGCCGGACGAGCTCGACGGCGACCAGATCCATACTCCCGGGATCTATGTCGACCGGATCCTGCAGGGATCCCAGTACAGTCGGGTGGTCGAGCACCGGACCACCCGGCCCAGGCCTTGAGCGCGCAAACGGAGGCGACCATGCCTTGGAATCGAACTGAAATCTGTGCCCGTGCCGCGCAGGAACTCCAGGACGGGTTCTACGTGAATCTTGGGATCGGCATGCCCACCGAGGTGGCGAATTTCGTTCCGGAGGGCATCGACATCACGCTCCAGAGCGAGAATGGGCTGCTGGGCATGGGGCCGTTTCCGTACGAGGAAGAAGTCGATGCCGACCTGATCAATGCCGGCAAACAGACGGTGTCGGAGCTTCCCGACTCCAGCTATTTCTCAAGCGCCGAGAGCTTCGCCATGATTCGGGGCGGGCATGTGGACCTTTCCATCCTCGGTGCCATGCAGGTGGCGGCTAACGGTGACCTCGCCAACTGGACCATTCCCGGGAAGATGGTGAAGGGAATGGGCGGGGCGATGGATCTGGTCGCCGGCGTGCGCCGGGTCATCGTCGTGATGGAACATGTCGCCCGCGACGGCAGCCCGAAACTTCTCGAGGCCTGCACCCTGCCGCTGACCGGACAGGCGTGCGTCGATCTCGTGATCACAGATCTCGGCGTCTTCGTGCCGAAGGACGGCGTGGTTCAGGTCGTGGAACTGGCGCCGGGCGTGCAGTTCAGCGAGGTCGAGGCGAAGACCGGCGCGCCGCTGGCCGAGGCCCGCCGCGCGGCCTGAACGACTGGCGCGCCCTGCAGGACTCGAACCTGCGACCTGCGGTTTAGAAGACCGCTGCTCTATCCGCCTGAGCTAAGGGCGCTGAACGGGACACTACCCGTTGCGTCTGCGGCATGCACCGCGCGCCGGCTGGCTGAACAGCTACGCCGCAGGGTGCGCCCCTGCCGAAGACGTTGCGTCGGGTGGACAAATCAGCCCACCCGGGTGCACTGGGGCGTGCCACGATGCTGTCACCCGGATGCGAGATTCGTGAGCTAGGCGGCGAAGACGCCTGTTTCGCCCTCGGGCAACGGCACCTCGAATGCGTTCAGGATAAACGAGACCAGCGTGTAGTAGCCGACGAGCGTGACGAGTTCGACCAGTCCGCCTTCGCCAACCAGCTCGCGGGCGATCTGGTACGTCTTGTCGTCCACCTTGCCGGTCTTCAGAAGCGCCTTCGCCACGTCGTACGCCGCCTGCTCGACGGGGTCGGGGAGGGAAGGGGTCTCGCCGTTTCGGATCGCGGTGAGGGTTTCTTCAGGGACGCCCTCCTGCCGCGCAATCTCGGCGTGGGCCCACCATTCGAACTCGGCCTTCCAGGTGGCCCCCACTACGAGAATCGCGATTTCTCGGGCGCCGCCGGGCAGCTCGCCTCGAAACCGAAGCTGCGCACCGAGCGGCAGCACGCTGTCGCCCAGATCCGGCCGGTGGGCCCAGGCGTTGAACGGCCCGGCGAGGCCGCCGCGCGCATCGATGAAGGTGTTCGGGGTGTGCCTCCGCGCCCGCTCACCTCCGGTGACGGCGTCAAAAATGGCGCGCTGCGCCTCGGTGGCCTCGCGAAGGGTGATGGCGGGGAGTCGGCTCATGCTTGGTGCTCCGGTTCCGGTGAGTGATGCAGGTCGATGGTTGTCTCGAATCCGGTCTGCCCCCGCAGCGGGTGCGAGTGCCGGGCGTTGGAGCGGCGGATGGCCGGTACATCCGTTCGCGCGGGGTCCGCGCAACGCAGCTCACGTCGGGCGATGGGGACGGAAGTTGTCGGCGTAGCTTTGCTGCCCCGGCCGCTGATTGGCGGGATCGGCGATCTCGTACTGCAGTCCGTGAGTCTCCGCGAAACGCACGGCCGACACCCGGTCCGGGAAGGACAGGAAGACCTGTTCGGCCGTGTCGTTGGAGGCGGTCCAACCCATCAGTGATTCCACGCTCTGGGGCACCTGCGCGAGAAACTGGAGGCGCCAGCGACGGGTCTTGCGCAGGCCCGACTGCATGGCCGTGCGCGCAGGACGGTAGATTCGGACATCCGCCATACACGACTCCCAGTGGTCGGGGCGGCGTGATTCGAACACGCGACCCCCTGCTCCCAAAGCAGGTGCGCTACCAGGCTGCGCTACGCCCCGTGCCGTGCAGGCTACCCGATGTTCGCGTCATACGCTGCCGTCGTAGGCTACCCGAACGCCGGAAAGGATGTGCCGTGTGGTCGGCGTGTAGTAGTTGCGAAAGGCCGCACGCCGGACTTCGGGTTCACTGAGACGGCTGCCGCCCTTGAGCACGTAATGTCGTCCGTCGAACCAGGGCAGCGAGTACTCGCGATACGGAAACGGACGGAACCCGGGATAGGGATGGAAGCGGTTGGCGCACCATTCCCAGACCCGACCGGTATCGCGAAGCAAGCCCGCGGTCCTGGCCATTTCCCACTCGTGCTCATGGGGCAGGCGTCCACCTCGAAACCGGGCGTAGGCGCCGGCCTCGTGGCGACTCACGCCGGACACGAAGTCGTCAGGCTCGGCGGCAGCGGCATGTCGCCAGGCATCAGGTACCTCGACGCCGGCCTGTCTCCGCCAGCGCCAGCCGTCCGGCGTCCACCAGCGGGGGTCCTGGTAGCCGCCGGCAACGACGAACTCGTCCCATGCGCGGTTGGTCACCGGTCGCCGCGAGATCCTGAACTCCTGCACGCGGACTCGCGAACGCGGGAGTTCGTTGTCGTGTGCGCGCACCGCGTCAGCGCTGCCGACGCACGCGATCCCGGCTGCAACCCGCTGGATGGACGGGTCGGCCCCGCGTGCCTCCCCGGCCGCCGGCGCCGGTGCCTTCCCACCTTCGAAGGCGCCAAACCGAAAGGCGATCGTCCGCATGGTTTCAAGGTGTTGCGCATGGTGCGAGACGAGAAAATGCAGAATGCGGTCACCCTTCCGAAGCGGGTCCGCGGCGTCCGGATCGCGGACCTGGCGCAGGAGCGCTTCGTTGCGTTGCATCGTTTCGCTGGACCACTGGAGCAGTTCCGGCCGCGGCGGCAGGCGGCGACCGCGGCCAAACTTCGGCGCGAGTTCCGGCAGACAGCGATGCGCGAGCCGGTCGCGAATTCCGTGATCGTCGAGCAGCTCCGACCGGATCCACACGCATTCAACGAACACGCAGTGTTCAAGATGCCACCCGATCGGGCTCAGGTCGGCGTGCGCCTGGGTCCGAAAGCAATCCTCGGTCTGGCTTGCCGCGACACCGACGAGTTCCCGCTGCAGGTTTCGCCACCGGGCCAGCGGATCGGCCGTCGAAGTCACAGCGGCTGATTCTCGATGCCGGCCTTCGTGAGTACGACCAGACGGCCTGCCGGCACAGGCTCCCACGACGGGTCTCGATCAAACGGTTCCGAGGCGACGAGCCGACCCTCGGCGAAGGTGCCGTGGTCTGCCGCCGTGTACAGGCTGGGACTGGGCCGACCGCCGATGGCGTACCGGGTGGCCACGATCTGATCGGGCGTCGCCGCAATCACGTTGAGCAGGGCGTCCGCGTCAGCCGGAAGAAGATGGGACAGGACCTTGAACGCCTGGCGGACCGCCCCGGGCAGGTCACGGTCGGAGATTCTCCATTGCCGACGAACCAGCGCAAACAGGAGTTCGGAATCGCTGGACCCGGTAACCGTTGCGTCGAGATCGGGAGGCAGGAGTTGGCGGACGCGCGGACGCACCGTGCAAAGGAACCGCTCGATGTAACCGTTGTGCGAGAACAGCAGGCCGTCCGCCTGAAACGGGTGCGTGTTCTCGTGGCTCACCGGCAGCGGCGGCGTTGCGCTTCGGACATTGGCGACCCAGACTCGTCGGGTCAGGGCGTTGGTCAGCGGCGCCAGGTTCGGATCCTGCCAGATGGGAAGCGTGCTTCGGTAGTGTCCGCCGCGGCGGTCGTCATTGAACCAGCCAAAGCCGTACCCGTCGGCGCACACAAGCGTCCGTTCAAACTCGCGGGCAGCATGGCTCTGAACGACCAGCGAATGCGCGGGTGCGGTGAGAAAGGCGTCTAGGCGGCACGGAGGGCCCATGTAGGCGGCGTGGCGGCACATATGGCTGCTCGAAGCGGTAAGGGGAGGCGTTCGCCGACTGTCCTGGAACGAAGTCGGCCGAATCGTGGGCAGCAAGTGCCGGTGGTCACGATGGCAGACGACTATAGGAGCCTCTGGAAAGCCCGTCTTCAGGTCCGTTCTGTGCTGCGCATCATCGCCGTCGGTCGGCGTCGCGGAAGCCTGCCCCGAACCCGGACAGTCGGTTCGGACCGGGCTTGAACCAGGGCGTGCTCCCGCGCGCGGCAGGGGTATCGGTTTGCCGCCGTATTCGCCCTTTGATTCTGGCACTAACCATTGTTTGCAGTTGGGTTTCTGGGTGGATTTGGGTGGCCGGCGCGTGTCTTCCCAGTATTTCGCATCCTTGGTCGATCTGGTAGGCTGAAACCGACAGCCGGCAGCGCGAGTCTTCCCGGCGCGCCAGACACGGGGCCTGTTAAAGGGAGCGCGCCGCATGGCCCTAGCGAAGATTGCCTTGATAGGCGGCGGCCAGATCGGCGGGACGCTCGCGCACCTCGCCAACCTGCGCAACCTTGGTGATGTTGCGCTGTTCGATATTCAGAAGGGGGTGGCCGCCGGCAAGGCGCTCGACCTTGCGCAGGCGACGCCTGTTTCCGGGAGCGATGGCTCCGTCCGCGGGGGCGGTTCCTACACGCTGCTCCGGGGCGCAGATGTGGTGATCGTGACGGCGGGAGTCCCGCGGAAACCCGGCATGAGCCGGGACGATCTCCTCGGGATCAACGCCCGCGTGATGCGGGACGTGGGGGCGGGGATCAAGACTCACTGTCCACACGCCTTTGTCATTTGCGTCACGAATCCGCTTGACGCGATGGTCTTCGAGCTGCGCCGTGCGAGCGGGCTGCCGCATCGGAAGGTGGTCGGCATGGCCGGGGTGCTGGACAGTGCCCGATTTCGCCATTTTCTTGCCGAAGAGATGAATGTCTCGGCCCGCGACGTGTCGGCGTTTGTCCTGGGTGGCCACGGCGACACCATGGTGCCGCTGGTTCGGTATTCGACGGTGGCCGGTATTCCGGTCCCTGAACTCGTGCGCATGAAGTGGACGACGCAGGAGCGTCTCGACGCGATTGTCCAGCGGACCCGCGACGGCGGCGCGGAAATCGTGAACCTGCTCAAGACCGGTTCGGCCTTCTACGCGCCGGCCCATTCCGCGCTCGACATGGCAGAGGCCTACCTCCACGATTCTCGCCGTGTGCTTCCGTGCGCGGCATGGTTGCGCGGCGAGTACGGCGTCCGCGGCATGTACGTGGGTGTGCCGGCGGTGATCGGGGCAAGGGGCGTGGAACGGGTCGTTGAAGTCGAGCTTGACGCCAAGGAACGTGCGCAGTTCGGCAAGTCTGTGGAAGCGGTCAAGGGATTGTTGGCGGCACTGCGGAAGGCGACGCGCGCGAAGTGAACGTTCACGAGTACCAGGCCAAGGAGATTCTGGCCGGATTTGGCGTGCCTGTTCTGCGTGGTCGCATTGCCTATACGGCGACCGAGGCGCGGGCCGCCGCCCAGTCGCTTGGTGGCGAGGTGTGGGTCGTCAAGGCGCAGGTGCACGCAGGCGGCCGCGGCAAGGCGGGCGGTATCAAGGTGGCGAGGTCCCTGGACGAAGTGGCGGCCGCGGCCGACGAACTGATCGGCAAGCGCCTGGTCACACCGCAGACCGGCGCGGACGGCACGGAGGTTGGCCGTGTGTACGTCGAGGAAGGAGTGTCGATCGCCGCTGAGCGATATGTGGGGATGACTCTCGACCGCAAGCGAGGCCGCTATGTCGCCATGGTGTCGACCGAGGGCGGGGTGGAGATCGAGGAGGTCGCCGCGTCGACGCCCGAGCGAATCCGGACGGTCGTTGTCGACCCTGCGGTGGGAATGCGGCCGTATCAGGCGCGCGAGCTCGCGTTCGCGCTGGACCTTGATCCCGACGCCCGCCGGTCGGCCGAGCGAACGATTCTGGCCATGTCGGAGGCCTTCGTCGCGACGGATGCCAGTCTCGTGGAGATCAATCCCCTGGCGGCAGTCGGAGAGGGCATGGTGCTGGCGCTCGACGCCAAGATGAACTTCGACGACAACGCGCTCTTTCGGCATCCGGACATCAGCGAGCTGCGTGACGAGACCGAGGAGGACCCCCGGGAGATCGAAGCGACCAACTATGGTCTGAGCTATATCAAGCTCGACGGGAACATCGGGTGCATGGTGAATGGCGCCGGCCTCGCCATGGCGACCCTCGACCTGATCACCTTCGAGGGAGGTCAGCCTGCCAATTTTCTCGATGTCGGCGGCGGCGCGACCGAGGAACGGGTGTCGCAGGCGTTCAAGATCATCCTGTCCGATCCGGACGTAGAGGCCGTGCTGGTCAATATCTTCGGCGGCATCATGCGCTGCGACACGATCGCCGAAGGTATCGTCGGGGCGGTGCGGGAGGTGAGCCTGCACGTGCCGCTGGTCGTGCGGCTCGAGGGCACCAACGTCGACATCGGCACGCGGATCCTGGCGGAGTCGGGGTTGGCGATCACCACGGCCGGTGATTTGGGAGACGCCGCCCGCAAGATCGTCGCGGCCATCGGTGATCATCGCTGATGGCGATTCTCGTGAACGGCAAGACCCGGGTCATCTGCCAGGGATTTACCGGGGCCCAGGGTACGTTCCATTCGGAACAGGCGATTGCCTATGGCACGCGGATGGTGGGCGGCGTGACGCCGGGTAAGGGGGGCACTACTCACCTCGGCCTGCCCGTGTTCGATACGGTCCGCGAGGCTGTCGCCGAGACCGGCGCCGACGCGACCGTGATCTACGTGCCACCCCCATTCGCGGCGGATGCCATCCTGGAAGCGGCGGATGCCGGGGTTCGGCTGGCCGTGTGCATTACGGAAGGGATTCCCGTCCTTGACATGGTGCGGGTGCGGCGGGTGCTGGAGGGTTCGCGTACCCGTCTGGTAGGCCCGAATTGCCCGGGCGTGATCACGCCGGGAGCGTGCAAGATCGGCATCATGCCGGGCCATATCCACCTTGCCGGGAGCGTTGGTATCGTGTCGCGGTCCGGCACCCTGACGTATGAGGCGGTGGCGCAGACGACCGCTGCGCGACTTGGGCAATCGACCTGTGTCGGCATTGGCGGCGACCCGGTTCCGGGTACCACGTTTGTCGACGTCCTCAGGGAGTTTGTCGCCGACGACGCGACCCGGTCGATCGTGCTGATCGGGGAGATTGGTGGCGTCGCGGAAGAGGAAGCCGCCGAGTTCCTGCGGGGCGCCGGGAGCGACAAGCCGGTCGTTGCGTTCATCGCTGGGCGGGCCGCACCGCCCGGCCGCCGGATGGGACACGCCGGCGCCATCATCGCCGGCGGGACGGGCGGCGCGGACGCGAAAATCGAAGCGCTTCGCGAGGCCGGGGTCACGGTCGTGGATTCGCCTGCTGAAATCGGTTCAACCATGGCGCGTGTCGCTTCCGGCTAGCGGCTCCGTGCTATCCGCGTTCGCCCGAGAGGAGGGTCAGCGTGACAATCGTTGAAGGTTCTGGTGCACGCCAGGAAGAACTCCGGCGTCTCTATGCAGCCTTTTCCGCCGCCCCCGAAACGGTTGATCCGGCCTGGCGCAGTTTCTTCCACGCCTTGGCCCCCTCGGCGGTGGACTGGCTGGAAGACGCGTATCCATCTCCCGACCCATCGTCCGTGGGCAGCCCGCCTGCGTCGATGCTGGAAGGCACGCGGGATTCGATTCGCGCCCTGATGCTGATCCGCGCGTTCCGCGTTCGCGGCAACCTACAGGCAAATCTGGATCCGCTCGGGCTCGCGCCGGTGACGCCACATCCGGAACTGGACCCGATGACGTATGGGTTCACACCGGCGGATTACGACCGGCCGATCTTCATCGATTACGTACTGGGCCTCGAGTGGGCCACCCTGCGCGAGATCATGCGGATCCTGGAGGAGACCTATGCCGGGACGATCGGCGTGCAGTTCATGCACATCCAGGATCCCGACCGGAAGGCCTGGATTCAGCGCCGGATCGAGTACAAGGACGCGGGCCCCGATTTCACAGATCTGGGAAAACGCACGATTCTCGAACGTCTGACGGACGCCGAAACATTCGAGCGATACCTGGCCCGCCGCTTTACCGGTACCAAGCGCTTCGGTTTGGAAGGCGGCGAATCCATGGTCCCGGCCATCGAGCAGATCATCAAGCGCGGCGGCGCGCTCGGTCTCAAGGAGATCCTGTTGGCCATGGCCCACCGCGGCCGGCTGAACATGCTCGCCAATGTTCTCAACAAGCCCCTGGAAGCCATCTTCGCCGAGTTCCGTGGCGCACCGGCGCTCCCGCCGGGGATCGACGCCTCGGGAGACGTCAAGTACCACCTGGGCACGTCGGCCGACCGCACCATGGGTGACGTCACCATGCACCTCTCGCTGACAGCAAATCCGTCCCACTTGGAGGCGGTGAACCCGGTGGTGGTGGGGAAGGTCCGCGCCAAGCAGTCCATGCTGCCGAAGCAGGCAGCGCGCCGGCAGGTGGCCGGCGTGACGCTGCACGGCGACGCCGCGTTCGCCGGCCAGGGGCTGGTGTCCGAAACCCTGGGGCTATCCCAGCTCGAGGGCTACAACAGCGGCGGCACGATCCACTTCATCATCAACAATCAGATCGGCTTCACCACCAACCCGGTGCACTACCGGCCGGGTCCCTGGTGCTCGGACGTGGCCCTGATGGTGCAGACGCCGATCTTCCACGTGAACGGCGACGATCCCGAGGCGGTCGTTTACGCCGCCCGGGTGGCAACGGAGTATCGGCAGCAATTCCAGTCCGATGTGGTCGTTGACATGATCTGCTATCGGCGGTTCGGGCACAACGAGGGCGACGAGCCCGCGTTCACCCAGCCGCTCATGTACCAGCGCATCGACGAGCACCCCACGACCCGGGAGATCTACGCGCGCAAGATGGTCGAGGAGGGCGTGGTCACCACGGCCGAGGCTGACGGGATGGTGACCGCCTGCCAGGAACGCCTCGAGCAGGCCTACTCGGCCAGCGAGACGTACGTTCCCAACAAGGCCGACTGGCTGGAAGGCGCCTGGGAGGGCTTTGTCGGCGAGGCCGGACCGGGCTCGCGGCGCGGCAAGACCGGCGTCGATCTCGGCCGCCTGCGGGACATCGGCCGTCGCGCTTCGACGCCCCCTGAAGGCTTCGAGGTGCACAGCAAGATCGCGAGGCAGTTGCAACGCCGCATCGCAAACCTCGAGAAGGGTGAAGATATCGACTGGGCGACCGGCGAGATGCTCGCGATCGGATCGCTCCTCATGGAGGGAGTACCGGTGCGGATGTCTGGGCAGGACTGCGGCCGCGGCACGTTCTCGCAGCGGCATGCGGTACTGGTCGACCAGCGCAACGAAACGCGTGTGGTGCCCCTCAACAACGTAGCCGAGAGCCAGGCCGACTTCGAGATCGTTGACAGTCCGCTCGCCGAAGCCAGCGTCCTGGGCTTCGAATACGGTTATTCGCTTGCCGCGCCCAAGACGCTGGTGATCTGGGAAGCCCAGTTCGGCGACTTTGCGAACGGGGCACAGGTCATCATCGACCAGTTCATATCCTCGGGGCAGTCCAAGTGGCTACGCATGTCGGGTCTCACGATGATGTTGCCGCATGGCTACGAGGGGCAGGGCCCCGAGCATTCCTCGGCCAGGGTCGAACGGTTCCTGCAACTGGCGGCCGATGACAACATGCAGGTGGTCAACTGCACGACGCCAGCCAACCTGTTCCACGTGTTGCGGCGACAAATGCGGCGAAAATTCCGTCGGTCGCTGATCATCTTCACGCCAAAATCGCTGCTTCGGCACAAGCGGGCCGTATCGAATCTCGCCGCCTTCGGTCCGGATTCCAGTTTTCACCGGGTGCTGGGCCAGGAGAACGGGCCCGATCCGGCTGACGTCAGGCGCACCGTGTTCTGTTCCGGGAAGGTTTACTTCGATTTGCTGGCCGCTTGGGAGCAGCGCGACGGCCAGACCCGGGACGGGATTCAGCTCGTGCGCATCGAGCAGTGCTACCCGTTCCCGCTGGAGTCGGTCATGGAAGTGCTGTGGGAGTCGCCACGGGCTGAAGTAGTCTGGTGCCAAGAGGAGCCCGCCAACATGGGAGCGTGGTCGTACATCTATCCGCTTCTCCACGATGCGATGGAACGGGCACAAATGGTCGGCCGACCTGCCTTCGTCGGGCGGGCCCCGGCCGCGTCACCGGCCACCGGCCTGTATGCGTCGCACATGTCCGAGCAACGCGATCTCGTCAACCGCGCCCTGACGCTTCCCTCCACTGCCGACTGACGGAAACCACCATGGCCATCGACGTCGTTGTCCCTGCACTCGGTGAATCGATCACTGAAGCCACGGTGCTCAACTGGCGCAAGAGCCCCGGCGATCCGGTCACCCAGAGCGAAATCCTGGTCGAGCTTGAAACCGACAAAGTAACGGTGGAAGTGGAGGCGCCGGAAAACGGCATCCTCCTGGAAATCTCGGCTGGCGATGGCGACGACGTCGCGGTGGGCGCAGTCATTGCCCGGATTGGTGCGGCAGAAGCATCGTCGGTCGAGGCAACGACGACCCCGGGCCCCGCCGATTCTGCGCCGTCGGCTCCCGGTTCCGCTCCGGCCGCCGCCGCCGACACAGAGCCGTTCGACGAGGCTCCGGTCAGCGTTCCAATGCAAGCGGACGCGTCCTCGAAGGAGGCCGCCGTGGCAGCCGAGTCGGTCGAGAGTCGATCTCCCGCATCGGCAGGCGTGCCATCCGTAGGACCATCCGCGGGCCCGCCGGAGCTTCCTGACCCGACGCAGGTTCGCCGCAGTGGCCGTGGCGACCGCATCACCGCCGATGATCTCAGGGAATTCCTGGGCGCGCAGGAACCGCCGTTGGCTCCAGCGGCGCGCCGGGCGGCACGTGAGCATGAGATCGACCTTGCGTCAGTCACACCGACGGGCCCCGGCGGGCGCGTCCTGAAGGAGGACGTCCTGGCGGCCGCTGCCAAGGCGCCGGCCTCGCCTCGCGCTGCGCCCGTCCCGGCCCCTGTGGATGAACTGGCAGCCCAAGCGGCTCCAGACGGTCCTGCCGGCGGCAAGTCGGCGCCCCGGCCTGCGACGCCGGATTCTCCCGGCGATGCCGGCGGCCGGTCCGCGGCGCATGCTGACGCGACTTCGGAGACACCGGGAGATGCGCTGCCGCCGCGCACGCGGAGAGTGCCCATGTCTAGGTTGCGCCGCCGGCTGGCGGAGCGGCTCAAGGAAGCGCAGAACACCGCTGCCATGCTGACCACGTACAACGAGGTCGATATGAGCGCGGTCATGGAGCTCCGAAGGGCCAGCGGCCAGTCGTTCGAGCAGCGGCACGGCGTGCGCCTGGGACTGATGTCGTTCTTCGTGAAGGCCAGCGTGTCAGCGTTGCGGGCGGTGCCCGAGGTGAATGCCGAAATCGATGGTACCGATATCGTCTACAAGGACTTTTACGACATCGGCGTAGCGGTGCATTCCGAGCGCGGCCTGGTCGTGCCGGTGGTGCGCGATGCCGACCGCAAGGGATTTGCCGGTATCGAGCGCGACATTCGAGGCTTCGCTGAACGCGCCAACGCCGGGGGGCTGGCGGCGGATGAATTGGAAGGCGGCACGTTCACGGTATCGAATGGGGGCGTTTACGGTTCGCTCATGTCCGCGCCGATCCTGAATCCGCCACAGTCGGGCATTCTTGGCCTGCATCGCATTCAGGAGCGGCCGATCGCACACGACGGAAAGGTGGTCGTCCGGCCGATGATGTACCTGGCGTTGTCCTACGATCACCGGATCGTGGACGGCAAGGGCGCGGTGACGTTCCTTGTACATCTCCGCGACCTGCTGCAGCAGCCCGCCGTGCTCGCGCTCGATACCTGACGTGACCCAGCACGACGTTCTCGTGATCGGCGGCGGTCCCGGCGGTTACGTCGCCGCCATCCGGGCTGCCCAACTGGGGCTCAACTCGGCTTGCGTGGATGAGCGGGCGGCGCTCGGCGGGACTTGCCTGAACGTCGGGTGCATCCCGTCCAAGACCCTGCTCCACAATTCGCATCTCTTCGCGGAAGCGGGCGAGCTTGGCGCCCGCGGCATCCGGACCGGCCCGCCGGAGCTCGACCTGGCCGCGATGATGGCGGACAAGGACGGTGCAGTGGACGCACTCACCGCGGGCATCAACCAGCTGTTCCGAAAGTACGGGGTGGGGCGCTACGAAGGCAGGGGGCAACTGGCCGGGGCCGGCCGCGTGGTCGTGGAAGGGAAGGACTCCGGCGAGCTCGCCGCCAGCCATGTCGTGATCGCGACCGGCTCGGTCCCGAGCCCACTGGCCGGCGTGGACGTCGACGAGAACCGGATCGTGTCCTCGACCGGCGCGCTCTCGTTTGCGGAAGTACCGGACACGCTGGTCGTCGTGGGGGCGGGGTACATCGGCTTGGAGTTGGGATCGGTCTGGCGGCGGCTGGGATCCAAGGTGACCGTGGTGGAGTTCCTTGACCGGATTGTTCCTGCCATGGATCAGGAAGTTGCCCGCCGGTTTCATCGGGCGCTGGCCGGGCAGGGGATAACGTTCCAGCTGGGATCGAAAATTACGGCCGCGCAGGCGTTGGGTGACGAGGTCGCCCTGCAGGTGGAGCCGGCTGCCGGCGGTGAGGCCCGGACGCTGCGGGCCGACCGGGTTCTGGTCGCAACCGGGCGAAGCCCGCGGACCGAGGGCCTGGGGCTCGCGTCAGCTGGCGTGGAGGTGGACTCGCTCGGGCGGATTCAGGTGGATGAACAGTTTCGCACGTCCGCGGCCGGGATCTACGCAATCGGGGACGTCACCACCGGACCGATGCTTGCCCACAAGGCGAGCCAGGAAGGGCACGCGCTGGCCGAGTTGCTGGCTGGCCATACGGCATGCGTCAACTACGGCGCCATCCCGTCGGTCGTGTACACGGATCCCGAGGTCGCTTGGGTCGGCGCCACGGAAGAGCAACTCAAGGAGCAGGGAACGGCCTACAAGAAGGGGCGCTTTCCGTTCACTGCCAACGCGCGCGGCCGCACCACCGGGCAGACCGAGGGGATGGTGAAGATTCTCTCCCACGCTGGTACGGACCGGATCCTGGGTGTGCACGTGATGGGGGCGTCGGCCGGGGAGCTGATCGGGGAAGCTACGGTGGCCATCGAACTGGGGGCGTCAGCAGAGGACCTGGCGCTGACGTGTCACGCGCACCCGACGCTTTCCGAATCCGTTCGCGAAGCCGCCGCCGCGGCCGCTTTTGGCAGGGCGCTGCACGCCTAGACGAATCCCGCTGTCAACCGTGCACCGTGACGTCGACCCGGCATCACCGGTGGCGGGTTCGCGACGGGATGACAGGACCGGGCGTTTCCCGGTTTCCGGCGCCCTCTTCCGTGGCATGATCCGGCACCGGTCGGCTTCACGAGCACCCTGGACGCCGTAGTGCGCGAGACGCCGGCCCCGGCTGTTCCCGGTACTCTGTGCCCGCCAGGTTCCGACGCACGGCTGCCAGCGGGCTGCCAATAGGGTTTGCCCGGACCCGACGATGTGAACGGAACCCGGAGCGGGGCGACCGGGCGGAAGAGGCAACGCCATGCAACGTCTGAAGAGCAAGGTTGCGGTGATTACCGGAGCGGGCGGGGGAATTGGTGCCGCGATCGCCCGCGCATTCGCAGCCGAGGGCGCCGCCGTGCAGTGCCTCGACATCGACGTTGCGGCTGCCCAGGCGGTTGCGGCGGAACTCCACGATGCCGGTGGTCGCGCCCTGGCGCGGGAATGCGATGTCCGCAACTCGGAATCGGTGCACGACTGCGTGACGGCGGCCATTGAGGCGTTCGGCAGGCTCGACGTCGTGGTGGCCAATGCGGCAACGGACACGCCGCGGGTCACCGTCGACGCGCTGTCGGTAGAGGACTGGCGCCAGGCCCTCGACGTCAATCTCACCGGCGCGTTCCTGCTGTGCAAGCACGCGTTGCCACACCTGCGGTCGCAGAAGTCCGGTTCGATCATCCTGCTGGCGTCACAAATGGGACGGGTCGCCGACCGGGGCCAGGCCGCGTACTGCGGGACCAAGGGCGCTCTGGTTCAGCTGGCGAAGGTCATGGCGATCGACCACGCCGACGAGGGCATTCGAGTCAACGCGCTGTCCCCCGGGGGCACGGCAACAGAACGCCTTGCAAGACGGTTCGGGACGCTGGAGCGGGCCGAGGCGGCGTGGGGCCAAGCCCATCCGGTCGGCCGGCTGGCCCGGCCCGACGAGATCGCACGAGGCGCGGTGTTCTTGGCCAGTGACGAATCGTCGTTCATGACGGGTGCGGACCTGCTGATCGATGGGGGCTATAGCGCCAGGTGAAGTTCCATGGCGGGGCGTGGCCGCATGGCCGTGCCGCGGCACGCTCGCAGCTGGCGGGAGTCCCCCCGTGCCCCGCGGGCCGGGTCGGGTCGGCGTTCAGGTCGCCCTTGACCGGCGGCGCTGCCGGGTGTCGCGCCGATCGCAGGGCCATTCCCTGCACGAGTCGCCAGGGTAGGTGCTGCAACGGTTTGACCTGACCGCTGAACGTGTCAGCGCTTGGCCCGTGGATGCGTGCGCTCGAAGGTATCGCGCAACTGCGGGTCGGCAACTTCCGTGTAGCGCTGGGTGGTCGCGAGTCGCGCGTGCCCCAGGAGCTCCTGCAGCACCCGAAGGTCGCTTCCTCCCTCGAGCAGGTGCGTGGCGAAGCTGTGCCGCAGCGCGTGCGGCGTAGCCGAGGCGGGGAGCCCCAGCCGAGCGCGGATCTCCTGCATGCGCTGTTGCACCGCCCGCGCGCCCAGACGCCGACCACGAGCGCCGAGGAACAGCGGATCGTCGGGGGATCCGTCCGGCGCGGCGGCGAGGTAGCGTTCGATGCCTTCGCGTACCGGCACCAGCAGTGGCACCAGGCGTTCCTTCTCACCCTTCCCGACAATGCGCAGGACGTCACGGTTCCCGGTGACGTCGGATCGATTGAGCGAGAGCGCTTCATTGATCCGCAGCCCGGCTCCATACAGGAGCAGGAAGACCGCCTGGTCCCGCAAGTCCTGCCAGCCGGCGCTGGCCGGTCGCGACTCGTCGATGACGGCCTGGACTTGATCGACGCCGAGCGGCCGGGGAGCACGCTTCGGTACGCGCGCCGGACGGAGCGAGCGGAGGCTGATCCGACGGAGCCCCTGGCGCCGCGCGAGGTGGACGAGGAAGCCCTGAACGCTGGAGCGCGCGCGGGCAACACTTGCCGGTGCCAGCGGCCGCGGCGGCCGCATCAGGTGGGCGAGCCAGGCGCGATAGTCAGCGGTTGTCAACGAGTCGAGCAAGTCCAGGTTGACAGTGGCACCCGTGTGCTCCCCCACGAATCGGAGAAATCGCGTGATGTCGTGCCGATACGCGCTGACCGTGTGCTCGGACAGCCTGCGCTCCTGATGCAGGTGAGTCAGGTATCCGGTCAGGCCATCGGCGATCTCAGGGGCGATGTCTTCCATCGATGGCGAGCGTTCCTCGGTCTGCCGACGGTTCGGTCGGGTTAACAGCCGTGCGCCGGGGCCAGGTCACCTGGCATCGGGGATCCCCCCGCCGCCGCTGCATCCGGCCGGATATTCACGTCATCGTGCCGGACGCCCGGCGTCGCCCGCCCGGATACGGTCCGCGCCAGCCCGTTGGGCATGCCTAGCTGCCGACGGCGGGACGCATCAGCTTCTGGACCCCGCCGATGCCCGGGCCTTTTCCCAGTCCGCCAGGAATGCCGCCAAGCCTTTGTCGGTCAATGGATGTGCGACCAGCTGCCGCAGCACACCCGGCGGCACCGTGGCGGCATCGGCCCCGAGCTTGGCCGCTTCCAGCACGTGGCCGGGCCCACGGACCGACGCCACCAGGACTTCGGTTTTGAGCGTCCGCGGGTAGGATCGGTAGATGTCGACGACGTCCCGGATCAGCGCCATGCCATTCTGGCCGATGTCGTCGAGGCGTCCGATGAAGGGGGAGACGAAACGGGCGCCAGCCTTCGCTGCCAGCAATGCCTGCGTGGCCGAGAAGCACAGCGTGACGTTGACGTCAATCGGGTCGTCCTGGCCGGCCAGCACGTGGCAAGCCTGGAGCCCCTCCCACGTCAGCGGGACCTTCACCACCACGTTGCCGGCGATGCCGGCCAGTTCGCGACCCTGCGTCACCATCCCTTCGCAGGAGGTTTCCGTAACTTCCGCGGATACCGGACCCGGCACCAGCTGGGTAATCTCCGTGATGACGTCCCGGAAGTCACGTCCGGTTCGCGCCACCAGGGAGGGGTTCGTAGTCACCCCGTCCACCAGCCCGGTGGCGGCCAATTCAGCAATCTGGCCTGTATCAGCGGTGTCGACAAACAGTTGCATGCGGGCACTCCCGTCCCAGAGCGGATCGGCGCCGACGGCCGGCGGCCTTGCCCAAGTCTAACCGTTCAGCGGGATCGAATCGCTCGCCCAGGGGCGCCCCTAACCGGCTCCCCGAGACGGATGGTCATCCCACCAGAGTGGCGGTCATGCTGGCCCGTCCCCTGTCCCGGACGTTCGATTACCGAGTGGACCATCCGGTGCCCACGGGCTCCTACGTTTCGGTGCCGTTCGGGAGCCGCGTCGAGACAGGCGTGGTGTGGGGCCCGCCGGCTGCTGAGGTGCCGGAGAGTCAGCTGCGGGACGTCGGCAGGGTCTCCGATCTCCCGCCGATGAAGCCGCGCATGCGGGAGCTGATCGCATGGGTGGCTTCTTACTCCATGGCGCCGCTGGGCAGCGTTCTCAAGATGGCGATTCCGGTTTCCGGTGCACTCGCGCCCCCTCGCACCGCGGCCGGTTTTCGCCTGGCCGAGCCCAGACCGAAGGGGACGAAGCTCACCCCGGCGCGACAGCGGGTAGTCGATGTCCTGACCGGCGCGGGGAGCGTTCTTTCGGGACCGGTGATTCAGCGGGAGGCCCGCGTGAGCGCGGCGACCGTGCGCCGCATGCACCGGACGGGACTGCTTGACGCGGAACCGTTGACGGAGGTGACCGCGCCCCCACCGGATCGCGAAGGGGTGCGGCCCGAATTGACCGCGACGCAGCGCCGGGCGGCCACGGAGATCGTCCAGAGGGTGCGAGCCCGGGACCCTCGGCCGGTGCTTCTCGGCGGCGTGACGGGGTCCGGCAAGACGGAAGTCTATTTCGAAGCCGTGGCCGCGTGCCTGGCCAGCGGGCGCCAGGTGCTGGTCCTGCTCCCGGAAATTGCGCTCGGCCCGCAGTGGTTTGCGCGCTTCCAGGCTCGCTTCGGAACCGCCCCGGCAAGGTGGCATTCGGCAGTACCTGCCGGCGAGCGCCGCAGCACCTGGAGAGAGGTGGCAGCCGGATCGACGCCGGTGGTGGTGGGGGCGCGGTCAGCCCTGTTTCTGCCGTTTCCGGCGCTCGGGCTGATCGTGGTCGACGAGGAGCACGACGCCTCGTACAAGCAGGAGGACGGCGTGATTTACAACGCGCGCGACATGGCGGTGGTCCGTGCCGCCAAGGAACGTGCCGCGATCGTCCTGGCGTCGGCCACGCCGGCGCTCGAGACGCACGTCAATGCGCAAGAAGGTCGATACCACGCACTGACGCTGCCGCGCCGGTACGGGGACGCGGAGCTCCCTGACGTCGAAGCAGTGGATCTACGCGTGAGTCGCCCGGAAGCGGGCTCGTGGCTCGCCAAACCGGTCGTGGATGCCGCGGCGGCGGCCCTCGCGCGCGACGAGCAGGTGCTCCTGTTTCTCAACCGTCGGGGCTACGCCCCCCTCACCGTCTGCCGGACTTGCGGCGGACGGATCGGCTGCACCGCATGCTCGACCTGGCTGGTGGAGCACCGGCGCGACGGGCTGCTGACCTGCCACCACTGCGGCCACCGGATGCCGGTGCCCGCGGTGTGTCCCTCCTGCGGTGTCGAGGATTCCCTGGCGGCCTGCGGACCGGGGGTCGAACGCATCGAGGAAGAGGTGCGCCGCGTGTTCCCGGGCGTGGAGCCGGTCGTCATGACCAGCGACACCATGCGCGCTCCGGCGGACCTGGCGCGACTGGTCCAGGGCATGGAATCCGGCGAGACCCGAATTCTCATTGGCACCCAGATGGCGGCGAAGGGACACCACTTCCCGAACCTGACCATGGTCGGGGTGGTGGACGCGGACCTGGGGCTGGGGGGTGCCGATCTCCGTGCCGGCGAGCGGACCTACCAGCTGCTGACGCAGGTTGCCGGTCGGGCGGGCCGGGAGGGTCGGCGCGGGCGCGTGCTGATGCAGACGTGGGAGCCGGAGCATCCCGTCATGCAGGCGTTCCTGCGCGGGGACGGGGATGCCTTCCGGCGGATGGAGGCGGCCGCCCGGGCCGAGGCGAAGATGCCGCCGTTCGGGCGGCTTGTGGCGCTGATCCTGGCGTCGCGCGATCAACCGGTCCTGGAGCGCTTCTGCCGTGCGCTGGCTCGCGTGGCCCCGCAGCACGACGGGGTCGACGTGTTCGGACCGGCGCCTGCCCCGCTCAGCAGGATTCGCAACCAGTACCGGGTCCGGTTCCTCGTTCGCGGCGGGCGAAGTCAGCTGCTGCAGACGTACGTGCGGACCTGGCTGGGCTCCGTCCGGGCACCGGCGGGGCTTCGGATCAAGGTCGACGTCGATCCCTACAGCTTCTTGTAGAGCCTCGCTGAGCGGCGCCGGTTGGCCGGCGCGTGCCGGCGCCCGCCGGGCGGGGTCAGTCCACCCGGTAGCGGGCGACCAGCTCGGGGTCCGGATCGCAACCGAGGCCCGGTCCCTGGGGGAGCTTGAGCCGACCGTTGCCGTCCGGAACAGTAAGCCCGCCAAACAGGTCCGCCTCGAGATTGACGAACAGCCGCTCCACGTAGGCTTCGGGAGCCTTGGTGGCGATCAGATGGAGGCTCGCCAGGAACCCGGGCCCAAAGTAGGGGGAATGCGGAGCCACGGCGGTGTCGGCGGCATGGGTGGCGTCGCACACGGCCGCGAATTCCGCCACGCCGCCGACCTTGGTCACGCTGGGCTGCGTGTAGTCCACGGCCTGCGCGTCCAGCATGTGCCGGAACTGCCAGACGGTGCACAGGTTCTCGCCCGAGGCCAGCGGCAGTCTCTCGTCCCGGGTGTCCGCCAGCAAGGGAAAATTTTCCGGCGGCCAGATCGGTTCTTCGAGCCAGAGCAGGTCGGCTGCCTTCAGGGGACCGATCAGGTCAGGGAGATCGTTCTCCCGCCAGCTGCAGTTGACATCGACCATCAGCGGGGTGTCGGGTCCGATCGCATCCCGCGCGGAAAGGATCGGTGCCATGGTGTCCTCGTGCAGTTTAATCCGCTCGTAACCGCTTTCGCGCGCCGCGGCGGACACGCTCGCGGTCACCTGGGGATCGATGTACTTGAACAGGCTGGCATAACTCGGAAGCGAGTCGACGTCCGTGCCACCGAGCAGCGCGTGGAGCGGTTTGCCGGCCTGCTTGCCAGCGATGTCCCACAGCGCGATTTCCAGTCCGGAGAGCGCGAACAGCGTGACGCCGTAGCGCCCGAAGAGATGGAAGATCACCTGGAGCCGGTCCATCGTGCCCGCGATGTCGTCCGCCGGCAGCCCCACCGCGTGCGGCGCCACCATCGTCTCCAGGGCGGTTCGGGCGGCAGGAATGCAGTTGTACCCGAAGGTTTCCCCCCAGCCGACGATCCCTTCGTCGGTTTCGACCTTGACCAGCAGGCAGGCCAGGGTGTTCCAGGTCTCTCCGCCGAAGCCGCTGGGCGGCCCCGCCTGGGTAAAGGGGACGTCTACCGTGATGGCTTCGATCGACGTGATCTTCATGCTGTTTCCTTAAGTTCGCTGACCACCTTGTCCACGATGACCCGAAGGTGGACGAGCTCGGTGGCGACCGAGACCATGGAAAAGCCCATGTCCAGAAGGCCGCGGGCATCCTGGATGCTGCCGGCCATCACACCGGCGGGTTTTCCCGCCGCCGTGATCTTGGCCAGCGCTCGTTCGAGAGCCCGACGCACGGAGTCGTGCTGGCGGTCGTGAATGACCCCGAGATCGGCCGCCAGATCACCGGGACCGACGAATACCACGTCGACGCCGTCCACCGCCGCGATGTCGCTCGCTGCCTCGATGGCGGCCGCTGTCTCTACCTGCACGACCAGGCAGATGCGGTCGTCCGCTTCTCCCCAGTAGCCGGGCTCGCGCCCGAAGGCATTGGCTCGGGTGGCGCCGGCCGCTCCGCGGGCGCCGGCCGGCGGGTACCGTACCGATGCCACGGCTTCCCGGGCTTCGTCAGGAGTCTGGACGTACGGCACCACGATCGTTTCGGCACCGCAGTCCAGGATGCGCTTGATGGCGACGCGGTCATTCCACCAGGCGCGCACCGCGGCCGGGGTCGTGCCGCCGGCCGCACACGCCTGGAGCTGGGCGACGATTTCGGCGGCGTCGTTGGGGGCGTGTTCGGAATCGATCACGATGAAATCGAGGCCGGCACCGGCCAGCACTTCGGTCGCGAGCGGGCTCGCGAGGCTGGCCCACATGCCGACCTGGGGCCTGCCGGTCTGAAGGCCGGCCTTGAACGCGTTCGTACGGGTCATGAATCGGTGCCCGTACGGGCAGCCTGGATCCGGACGCCGCCGATCGCCTGCTCCGTGGGGATGACCTCGATCGTGGCGATGTTGACGTGCCACGGGGCGTTGATCGCGTGGACCACGCACTCGGCCACGTCTTCGGCTTCGAGCAGGGTGAAGCCGCTGGTGAACTTCTTCTTCTCTTCCTCGTCATCGAACGCGACGTCGAAGAAGCCCGTCATCACGCGGCCCGGACAGATTTCGGTGACCCGTACCCCGGTTCCGGAAAGGTCCATGCGGAGGTCCTGGCTCAGGAGATGCACGGCGCCTTTGCTGGCGCCGTAAATGACGGGGGCGCAACCGTGCAGGCCCGCGACCGAGCCGATGTTGACGACGTGCCCGCGGGCGCGGTCGACCATACCCGGCACGACCGCGCGGGTGGCATGGAGCACGCCCGTGACGTTCAGGCCGACGGTCGTCTCGATGTCCTCGGGCTGGGCCTTGATGATGCTGGTGAAGCCACGCCCCACCCCCGCATTGTTCACCAGCACATCGATTTCGAGTTCCCCGAAGGCGTCGTACACGGCCTGCTTGTCGCGCAGGTCGCAGACGATGAAGCGGGCATCGATTTCGTCGGCAAGGGCCTTCAGGTAATCACCGCGCCGCGCACACGCGATCACCTCCAGGCCTTGGCGTCGGAGCGCGCGCGCCGTGGCGGCACCGATGCCGCTTGAGGCGCCCGTAACCAGCGCAGTTCGATAGTGGGCGTCAGCCATGGGGAAGCATCCCGTTGCGGGTTCGCGATTCTGGAGTTTGGCCCTCGACCGCCGTCAGGAACTTCGCCTTCACCGAGGAAACAACGGTCGCAGGCTCCGCCCGCGACGCGGACAGACGGGCGGGAAGTCTACACGGGAGCGGTCACGTCGGGGAGGCGGCCCCCGGTCGATCCCGCACCGAGCGGAGCGGGCGGCACCACGCGCACGTGCTCATGTCCCCGGTTCCCGGGAGTTCGGCCGGCTATCGCCGGTTCCGGCTCCGTGCAACTGTGCTAGGGTCGTCCGGGTGGTGATCTGGTCGGGATCGACCACTAGCTCGATCACCGCCGCCGTTCCGCTGGCGCGGGCCCGCGCCAGCGCATCGTGAAACTGGTCCGTCCGGGTGACGCGTTCGCCGTGCGCCCCGTAGACCTTCGCCAGCACGGCGAAGTCGGGATTCTTGAGGTCGGTTCCGATCGTGCGGCCGGGGTACGACCGCTCCTGGTGCATCCGGATGGTCCCGTACATGCTGTTGTTGACGACCAGCACGAGGGGGCGCGCACCGTGCTGGGCCGCCGTGGCGAGTTCCTGGCCCGACATCAGGAAACCCCCGTCGCCCACGAAACTGACGACCTCGCGTTTCGGCGTCAGGATGCTGGCGGCCACGCCGGCAGGGACGCTGTACCCCATGGCACCGCTGGTCGGGCCGAGTTGAGAGCGCGGATGCCGAAACCGCCAGAACCGCTGTGCCCACCCGCTGAAGTTGCCCGCGTCCACCGTGATCACCGTGTCCGACGGCATGGTCGCGCGCAAATGCAGCATGACCTGTCCCATGTCGAGGTCGGCGGCGTACGGCTCGGGGGTCGAGGCACGCAGGTAGTCGTCGTGGGCAGCCTCCCGCCACGCCTGCCGTGCCGGACCGGCCGCGAAGTCACGGTCGGCCAGGGCCGCGGCGAAGGCCCCGGGATCGGCCGCCACCGCCACGTCCGGGATGAAGACGCGGCCCAGCTCGAAGGGGTCCGGATGCACGTGGACCAGCGGTACCGTCTGGCGGCCCGGCCGCAGCGTCGCGTATCCGCCGGTGGTCATTTCACCGAGCCGGGCTCCCAGCACCAACAGGAGCGTCGCGTCCCGGACCCGTTCGACCAGGCGCGGGTCCACACTGGTCGAGAGATCGCCGGCATAGTGCGGGTGTTCGTTGTCCACCAGGTCCTGCCGCCGGAAGGACACGGCCACTGGCGCATCCGCCACTTCTGCCAAAGTCGCGAGAGCCTCGCGCCCGGCCGGGGTCCAGTTGCTGCCTCCGGCGATCAGCAGGGGCCGCTCGGCTGCCGCCAGCAGGCGGTGCGCACGTTCGACGTCAGCCGGGGCCGGATGCGCCCGGGCCGGGGTCCAGGTTCCGGCATCTCCGACCTGCGCGGTCTCCTGGAGCATGTCTTCCGGCAACCCGACCACGACCGGTCCGGGCCGGCCGCTGGTCGCGGTTCGGAAAGCCGTGTGCAGGAGCTCGGGGAGCCGACCGGTGTCCTCGATTTCGACGGCCCACTTTGCCATGGGGGCCTGGAACATGTCGCGAACGTCGATTTCCTGAAAGGCTTCCCGGCCGCGGGTATGGCGCGCCACCTGTCCGACGAGCAGGAGCATCGGCGTGGAATCCTGGTGCGCCGTGTGGACCCCAACGCTCGCATGGCACGCGCCGGGACCGCGGGTGACGAGACAGACGCCCGGCCGTCCTGTGAGCTTGCCTGCCGCTTCGGCCATGTTGGCCGCGCCCGCTTCGTGGCGGCACGTGATGAGACGGAGGGCGTCGCGCCGGTCGAAGAGCGCGTCGAGGACCGGTAGGTAGCTTTCGCCGGGAACGGCGAAGACCGTGTCCACGCCGTGGATCAGCAGCTGGTCGGCGAGGATTTCGCCGCCCGAGCGGTGGCCAGCGCTCATCCTTCACCTGCCCCGTGCCGGCGGAACGCATCGCGCTCGGCGAATGCCACGGACTTGACGAGGGCATACAGCTCCAGGCCGACCTTGAGCGACAGATCGTCGGCCGACCGGCGAGTGATCCGTGCATGGATCGTCTGCCCCGAGTCGATGCTCACGTCGACATGCCCATCGCCTCTCGGATGGATCCCTGTGACCGTGCCAGGCAGCACGTTCATCACGCTGGAGCGTTGCGGCGGTTCGAGCGCGAGCGAGACGTCGCGGGCCAGGATTCGGAGCGCCAGCGGCGCGCCCTCGGCACGGTCGGTGCGGGGGACCAGCAGCGTGTGTTCGCCGAAGCGGAGTGCGCTCAGGTAATCGTCGTCGAAGTGACCCGCCACCGTGGTCAGCAGAATGGTGCCGGCGTCACGCCGGTCATTGAGCACGGGCAAGTCCGGGCGCGCCATGACGTCCTGGATGGGGCCGCAGGCGAGGACGGTGCCGTTCGCCATCACGGCGAGATGATCGGCCAAGCGAATGATCTCCTCGATCGAATGGGTGATGTACACGGTCGGGACGCCGGTGTCGGCCGCGAGCCGCTCGAGGTGGGGCAGGACGTCATCACGCCGCTGTTGGTCCAGCGACGACAGGGGTTCGTCCATGATCAGGAGATCGGGGCCGCTGAGCAGGGCGCGGCCGATGGCGACCCGTTGCGCCTCGCCGCCGGAAAGGTGCCGCGTGCGCCGGTCCAGCAGCGGCTCCAGCCCCAGCAGGCCGACCACCTGTTCGAAGGCGTCCGGGCTGGCCGCGCCACGCCGGCGGCCACCGAAGTGCAGATTGGCCCGGACGTTCATGTGCGGAAAGAGACGCGCCTCCTGGAAGACGTAGCCGATCCGTCGACGTTCCGGAGCCACCGCCACGCCGCGCGCACTGTCGAACAGGACGGTCTCGCCGATCGCGATTCGACCGGCGTCCGGTCGGATCAGGCCGGCGATCGCGTCGGCGACGGTCGACTTGCCGGCGCCGGATGTGCCGAACAGGCCGGTTACGCCACTGTCCGGCACTTGCATGCTCACGTCCAGCGAAAAGCTGCCCTGCCGGTGCGAGAAGGCGACGTCGATCATGGTCCGCCGCTCGAATAGTGCCGCGTGCGGCGCGCGAGCCATTCAGAGCCGATGAGCGCGATCATCGCCAGCGTGATGGAGATGACCACCAGCCGCGTGGCCTGGGCCTCGCCGCCGGGAACCTGGGCGGCCGCGTACAGCGCCAACGGCAGGGTTCGGGTCTCGCCGGGAATGCTGGACACGAACGTGATGGTGGCACCGAATTCGCCGAGCGAGCGCGCGAAGCTGAGCACCATGCCCGCGAACACGCCCGGAGCAATGAGGGGCAGGGTCACGGTGCAGAACGCGTTGGCCGGGCTCGCGCCGAGCGTCCGCGCGGCCTGCTCCAGTCGCCGGTCCACGCCTTCAATCGATTGCCGGATCGCACGCAGCATGAGCGGAAACGCCACGATCGCGCTGGCGATGGCCGCGCCCTGCCAGGTGAAGCCGAGGGTGATCCCGAAGACGTTCTCCAGAAACACGCCGCCCGGGCCGCGCCGCCCGAGGAACACCAGCAGGAGATAGCCGATCACGACCGGCGGCACGACCAATGGGATGTGCAGGATGCCGTTCAGCAACGCATGGCCGGGGAAGCGCGTGCGTGCCAGCAACCAGGCGATGGCGATGGCCGGGGGCAGGCTGCCCAGAACGCTCCATACGGCGACCCGCAGGGACAGCAGCAGCGCTTCGGTTTCAGCGGGTGTCGGCATCGAGTGGAGGTACGAATCCGTGGCTGGAAAAGATGGTCTGAGCGGCGTCCGATTGCAGGAACGCAAGAAACGCCGAGGCAGCGGCCGGGGCCGGCGCGTCGGCCAGCTGGGCGACCCAATAGGCTATGGGATCGTGCAGTTCAGGGGAAAAGACCCCGAGGACCCGTATCTCTGCTGTGTTGCGCGCGTCCGTCCAATAGACGATTCCCAGAGGCGCTTCGTGCCGCCGCACCAGAAGCGTGGCATGGCGCACATCGCTGGCTGGCGCGACCCGCGCCTGGAGCCGGTCCCACATTCCAAGCGATTCCAGGGCCTGCCGCGCATAGATCCCGGCCGGGACTGAAACGGGATCGGCGACGGCGAGTCGACCGCCGTCCAGCATGGCTTCGACGTCCAGCGAGATATCCATGTCCACCGGTTCGAAATCCGTATCCGAAGGTGCCACCAGCGCGAGGCGGTTGCGGAAGAGGAGGGTGCGGCTTCCGGCAGACAGGAGCCCGGCGTCATCGACCCGGTCCATCCAAGCGGTATTGGCCGACAGGAATAGGTCGGCCGGCGCGCCCGATTCGATCTGGCGAGCCAAGGCACTGGTCGCGGCCAGAGAGAAGCGCACGCGTCCACCACCGACAGCGGCATAAGCGTTGGCAACTTCTTCGAGGGCAGTGCCGGTCGAAGCGGCAGCGAACACCAGGATTTCCTGGCCGGCAACCGGTCCGGCCGCCGGCCCCCCTTGCGTAAAGGGGGCCGGGACCGAAACCAATCCGAGGAGGGTGAGGCAGGCGACCGGCCATCGGGGGATCCACTCGGCGGAATTCCGATGGGCCTCGGGCCGCTGGCGCCACGCGCTTATTATATACGACAGAATATATTGCATTGCAAGCTCTGCCTGACCTCTACTCCGAACCACCGCCAACCAAGGGCCTCGGATCTGGAAGGCGCATCGTTTTCCGGACGATAGACCTTGCGTCGCAGGTCGGCTGCTGCGGTGACCGTGATGCACCTGTCAGGCGCCTCACCGGATACAGGGCGGCCCGCAGGGTCGCATCGTGTCCACGCGCTGGCAGCATCAAGCGCAGGTTATATCCAGCTGGGCGGATCGCACTGCAGGCCCCGGCAGGTTCCTATTCCGGCTCGCCCGCAACCGACGGACCGGGTTCGGCGGCGACCATGGACTGGAGGTCTGCCAGCGGTTTGCCGGCGGCGCGGGCGGCATCGACCTCCACCGCATGGTAGGCAGCGAGCACGCGTCGCCCGAGGTCGGTGACGCGTGAGCCGCCAACGCCGCGGCCACCGGGACTCGCGGCCACGAGTGGGCCCGTGAAGTTCCGGTTCATCGAATCGACCAGCAGCCAGGCCCGCCGGTACGACATACCGAGGGCTCGGGCAGCGCCGGCGATCGAGCCCACCTCGTCGATCGCCGTGAGCAGGGCAGCCTTGCCGGGCCCGAACAGCGGCAGGTCTCCCAACTGGACCCGGATTCGGATTCGCGCTTCGGTATTCACTGGCCGGGGCCGCGTTCGGCGTCAAAGTGAGGATGACGCACACGGTCGCCGGGGCGCAGGCCAAGCCGTTCCGAGGTTCCCGCCAGGACTTCCAGGACACCGTTCACGTAGACGTCAGGGCCGATCGGCGTGAGCGACAGCGGGATGGTGTCTTCCGCGATCGCGGCGATGGTGCCGTCAGGCCGAATGAACAGCATGTCCAGCGGGATGTAGGTGTCCTTCATCCACATCCGGATGCGCTGCGGCGGCGCATACAGGAACAGCATGCCCTCGTTCTCGCCGAGCGTGAGGCGGTGCATCAGGCCTTGCCGCTGCTGCGCCTGCGTCACGGCCAGCTCCACCTGAAACTGATGCCGTTCTGCTCCCGATTGAATCTCGACGGTGCCGACCTGGAACGTCTCGGCCGCTGCCGTCGTTGGCGCGAGCAGCAGCGCCAGCATCAACAGCCGCGCTGCCGGCCGTCTGCCGCCTCCCTTCATCCCGTCCGGCTCCCCAGGTGCGCAAACCCCGCTTCCAGATCGTCCTGAAGGTCGGCCACGTCTTCCAATCCGGCATGGACGCGGAAGGTCCGCTCGGGCGCGGGCCACGGCGCGACGTCGCGCGCGCCCCGGAGCATCGACGGGACGATGAGACTCTCGAAGCCGCCCCAGCTGTAACCCATGCCGAACAACTCGAGCCCGTCCAGAAAGGCATCGTAGGCTGCCGGCGGGGCCGGTCGGAGGATCATGCCGAAGAGTCCGGATGCCCCCAGGAAGTCGCGCCGCCAGAGCGCGTGTCCGGGGTCTCCCTCGAGGCCGGGATGCAGTACGCGCTCCACCTCGGGCCGGTCAGACAGCCAACGGGCCAGCGCAAGCCCGGATTCCATATGGCGCCGGAGACGGACGTCCAGTGTGCGCAGTCCGCGCAGCCCCAGGTACAGGTCGTCTGGTCCGACGGTGGCGCCCAGAGCTTGGGCGGTCTTGCGCACGACGACGTGGGTTTCCTCGGTCGTCGTGACCGCCCCCAGCATGACGTCGGAATGTCCCGACACGTACTTCGTCGCCGCCTGTATCGACACGTCGACACCGTGCTCGAACGGTCGGAAGAACAGCGGGCTCGCCCACGTGTTGTCGAGGATCACCGTGCAATCGCGCGCGTGTGCGGCCGCCGCGATACCGGGCACGTCCTGCACCTCGAACGTGTGCGAGCCGGGCGATTCGAGAAACACCACCCGCGTGTTGTCGCGGATCTGCGCCGCGATCCCGGCCCCGATGCAGGGGTCATAAAAGGTGGTCTCGACCCCGAACCGCGCCAGCCAGCCGTTGGCCATGCTGCGCGTGGGTCCGTACGCCGAATCGACCATCAAGAGGTGGTCCCCGGCGGCGAGGAAGCTGCTCAGCGCGACCGCGACGGCGGTCTTGCCGGAACCCACGGCAACGCTGCGTGCGCCGCCTTCCGTGGCGGCCATCGCTTCTTCGAAGGCAAAGGTCGTCGGGGTGCCAAAGCGGCCGTAGACGACGTCGTCCAATCGGTTGGGGCCACGGGTGCGCAGGTCCGCGGTGTCCCTGAACAGGATGGTCGAGGCATGGTACACGGGCGGATTGACAGCGCCCCGGTTCTCGTGGGGATTTCGGCCGGCGCGGCCCAGAACCGTTGCCGGACGGCGCTTGCGCTTGTCAGGGCGTGACCGGGACATCCTCGCGCCCTCCCCACTCCGACCACGAGCCGTCGTAGACCGCCCAGTCATCGCGACCGGTCAGCGTGAGGCCAAGGGCAAGAGTGCAGGCGCTGACTCCGGACCCGCAGGTGAACACCGGCGGCCGATCGTCGGCAACGCCAGCCGCGTCCAGGCGCGCACGCAGCGCCTCGAGGGGTAGCATGCGAGGGCCGTTCAGCAGGGTCTGGTAGGGAAGGTTTACGCTTCCGGGGATATGTCCGCCTCGAAGTCCGGACCGCGGCTCCGCCTCGGTGCCGGCGAACCGGCCGGCGCTCCGCGCGTCCACCACCAGTTCGGTCGCCGCCTGCAGGTTGGCGCGAACGGCTGCCAGGTCCCGGATCCGCGCCGGGTTGAGCTTGGCCTGGAAGGCGCGGGGCCACGGTCGGGCCGGGCCCTTGACCAAGGTGCCGCCGACGGCGGTCCACGCCGGCAGTCCTCCGTCGAGTACCGAAACGCGTTCGTGGCCGAACAGCCGGAACATCCACCATGCGCGCGGGGCGGTGCCGATGCCATCCGTCGCATAACAGACGACATGATCGCCGGCACTGGCGCCAAGGCCCCCGACGGCCGCAGCGAACGCTTCGGCGGTCGGCACCATGTGGGGCAGCGTTGAATCCGGGTCAGCGATCCCGTCGATCGAGAAAAACGCGGAGCCGGGGATGTGGCCGAGCTCGAATTCGCTCGCGCCGTCTCGTCGGGTCGCCGGCATATGCCAGGAGGCGTCCAGCACCACCACGTCGGGTCGCTCGTACGCGTCGCGCAGCCACTCTGCGCTTACCAGCGGGGACGCAGACGTGCGGTCGGGCACGTCACGTTCCTCCTTCCAGCCACGGCGGGACCGGGAGGCCGCGCTCGGTCAGGAAGGCCGGGTTGAAGATCTTTGAGGCGTACCGGGTGCCATGGTCGCACAGCATGGTGACCACCACGTGCCCGCGCCCGAGGTCCCGGGCCACGCGTTCGGCACCCGCAATATTGATTCCCGTGGATCCTCCGAGCAGGAGCCCCTCTTCGACCGCCAATGCATAGATGACCCGAAGTGCCTCTTCGTCCGTCACCCGCAATGAGTCATCGATGCGCGCACCCTCGAGGTTGCCGGTTACCCGCCCCTGCCCGATTCCCTCGGTGACCGAGGTGCCTTCCGCCTTCGGGGTGCCCGTTTGCACCCAAGCGTGCATCCCCGAGCCCGTGGGGTCAGCGAGCACCACCTTCACGTCCGGATTCCGGTCCTTCAGCCCGTCCGAGACGCCGGCAATCGTTCCGCCGGTGCCGATGGCACTCACGAACGCCGCGACTTTCCCGCCGGTCTGGTCCCAGATCTCCGGTGCCGTGGATACCCGGTGCGCCTGGCGGTTCACCGGGTTGTCGAACTGGTTGGCCCAGACGGCCCCGTTGGGCAGGGTGTCGGCGAGTTCCGCGGCGAGTTGGCCGGAGTAGCGGATGTAGTTGCCCGGGTTCGAGTACGGGACGGCCGGCACCAGGCGGAGGCTGGCGCCGATTGTCCGGAGGGCACTTATCTTCTCCTCGCTCTGCGTCTCCGGCATCACGATGACCGTACGGTAGCCCAAGGCGCTCCCGATCACGGTCAGACCGATCCCGGTATTCCCGGCAGTTCCCTCGACGATGGTGCCGCCCGGCCGCAGCAGGCCGCGCTTCTCGGCGTCGCGGATAATCCAGAGCGCCGCCCGGTCCTTGATGGATTGGCCAGGATTGAGGAACTCGGCCTTGCCCAGGATTTCGCAACCTGTCTCGTCCGACAGCCGCCTCAGGCGGATGAGCGGCGTGTTGCCGACGAGGTCTACGACACTCGACGCGGGTGAACCAGCGGGCACGGGCTTCATCCTCCAGCCGGCGGACCGCCGCCGCCCGGCCGACGGCGGAGCATTCCGCGCTGTGGGTCGTAACCAAGGACGGCTGCGGCGAGGAACACGATCGTGCAGGCCACCGTGACGATCAAGCTGTGCCAGTGAATCTGGCCCTGGCTGGCCCAGCGCACGAGCTCAACCCCGTACGTGAACGGATTGAACTGGGCCAGCCACCATACGATTTCGGCACCGTTTTCCAGCAGGCGCCACAGCGGGTACAGCGCGCTGGAGATGAAGAACATCGGGAAGATTACGAAGTTCATGGTGCCGGCGAAGTTCTCGAGTTGGCGAATGTGGACGGACAACGCCAGGCCCGCGGCTCCCAGCAGCAATCCGAACAGCACCGCGGCAGGGAACATCCAGACCCAGCCGAGCAGGGGGGTGTTCAGGCTGATCTGCATGCCAATCAGCGGCAGGCACACGATCAGGAACACGTACACCTGAAGAATCGAGAGCATGGTGCCCGCGAACAGTTTGGCGGTCAGCAGGTACCAGCGGGGCAGCGGTGCCGTAAGGAGCAGCCGCATGACGCCCATTTCACGGTCGTACACCATCGACAGGGACGACTGCATCCCGCTGAACAGCAGCACCATGCCGACGAGACCGGGAACGATGTACTCGAAGTAGTTCACGCTCTGCACCGGATAGGGGCTCACCATCCCGGGGTCGATCCCCTTCGTGGAGCCGATGCCGGCGGCGAACACGAACAGCCAGAGCGCCGGGCGGACAAAGGCCGACAACAGGCGCCCGCGCTGCTGGAAGAATTTCACGACCTCGCGGGCGGTAAGCCCGACGAGGGCACGTAGCGCGTGACTGGCTGTCATGTCGGCTGCTCTGGCGTTGCAAACTTGCTGCAATCGCTGGTTCGCTCGTCCCGGCCCAGCGTGTCGAGATCATTGATTTGATGCACGAAACCGGCGAGCGGAGCGACTGCGGTTACCCAGTCCTCCGTCGCCAGCATAATCGGTTGGCGAAGTTGTCCGTTCCAGGGACGGAATGACAGCGCCGGTCCCTTTGAGCCGTCGAGGCGAAATTCGGGTCCGAGCAGGTAGGCGTGAACATCGCCGCGCTCGGTGGAGCCGCTCCGCACGATGGCCTCGCCGATGGCGCGGATCGCTACCCAGGCCGCCCAGTCACCGCTCTCCATGCGACGGCCGGTCTGGCGTTCGAAGCGGCCGTGGACCTGCGGCGCTCCGTGCCGGAGATAGCTCCAGTGCCATGGCGTTGGACGCAGTCCCGCCGCGCCGGTGACGGCGGCCGGGTCCTGGGTTGAGTAGGGGACGGAACGGGCAAACTCGCGGTCGACGTCGGCGACGAAGACTGCCTCGTAGTCGGCGCGGCCCGTCAGCAGGTCGAGATCATTGCGATCCCGCATCCGCGGGTCGTTGGACAGCACGAAGGTCCGTTCCTCGTCGATCTTGAGGCCGTAGGTGCTGGCCGAGTGTCGGAAGGCCTCAACCATCCGCGCGTCTTCCTCCAGCGGCCCCTGCAGCACCAGGACTTCGTTCCAGTCCCGGGCAATCAGGTACTGGGCTGCTGCATCCGTGAGCATTTGCCGACTGGGCGTGGTGTGAAGGAGGTGCGCCTCGCAGGCTTCCCCGCGCAAACGGTCATCCACGGCAGATACGTTGATCAGAATGACGTCCCGGCCGATCGTCGCTGCCGCCAGTTCACGAAGCGCCGCCGCAGGTGCGTCGACGAGAAAAACGAAGGCCCCGGTTTCGGCCCGGATGGCGTCAAGGGCGGCCGGGAGTTCATTCGCGTCGGCGACCCGTTCGGCCCGCAACGCGAACTGCACACCGGCGCGACGTCCGAAGGACCGGATATCGCTCACGCCCATTTCGGCCCCGGCCAGCGGACGGCGATCGATCCGATTGGTTTCCGAGCGGATATCCACCGGATGGACACCCCACTGCGAGTAGCGAATGTCTTCGGCGAGATCGAGATAGCCGAACGCGAAGACGGGCCGTTCCTCGGCTGCTGCTGCCGAGCTGAGCAGTAGTGCCGCCAACAGGCAGGCGGCCCCGCGCATTGGTGATGTCACGATGGCGTCAGTCCCGAATTCGAACGGTGTGCGGCGTGCGCCCCACTGCAACCGAACGGATGGCACGGTTTGCCTCGGTGTCGATCACGGAGATGTCGTCGCTGGCCCCGTTGGTCACCACCAAGATGGAATCATCCGCCGTCAGGGCCGCGCCCCAGACGCGACTTCCGGCAAGGATATAGGCCTCGACGGTGCGCGTGGCGACATCGACGCGCGCAACATGCCAGGCACGGCCGAGCGTGACGAAGGCGGTTGTTCCATCCCTGGTCATGACCAGATCAACGGGTGTGATGTCGGCTTCGCGTAGCCCTTTCTTCTCGAAGCTGATCGTATCGGTGACCTGCAGGGATTCCGTGTCGATCACGCTGACGGTTCCCCCGAGCTCGTTGGTGACCCAGTACTCGCGTCCGTCTGGGGTGAAGGTGCCTCGCCGTGGCCGGTTGCCCACCAGAACGTCAGCCAGGATGACTCCTTCCCATGGGTCGATGACGGCAATCGTGTTGGTGGCTTCCGCAGTGACAAACACGCGTTTGCCGTCCGGAGTGAACCGCACCCCTTCCGGTTCGATTCCGACGTCCTCGATGACGGTTCGAATGGTACCGCTGGCAACGTCGATGACCGTCGCTTCGGCGTCGTCCTCGTTGGAAACGACGAGGATTTCGCCGCTGGGGTCGATATCAAACAGTTCGGGGTCGTCGCCGGTGTCGATGTAGCCGGTGATGGTCTTCGTTTCGAGATCGAGCACCTCGATGCGGTCGGCTTCGCTTGCGGCGATCAGCAGTTCGCTGCCGTCCGGACTGAAGCGCATGTCGCGGGGGCGACCGCCGGTTTCGATCACGTGCTGAATCTCGAGCGAGTCGGAATCGAGCACCACCACCGTGTCGTTGCCCTCATTGCTCACGTAGATTTCGCCGCAATGCGCGGAGAGCGCAACTCCCAGCGCAAATGTCAGCGTCGCCGGTCCCGTCACGAACCACCTGGGCATCAGGGTGTCTCCTTCGTCTGACTGTTCGTCGTGAAATGTACCAGCGTGTCGTGAAGGTTGGAAAGACCGGCTCGACTTACCAGTTCCGCCGGTTCGCCCGCCTGCCGGATCGTGCCCCGGTGCAGCATGATCACGTGGTCGGCGACCTCCGCCTCGTCGACCAGGTGTGTCGCCCACAGCACCGCCATCGACCGCTCGCGCTTGAGTTGGAGGACATATTCCAGGAGGTCACTGCGGCTGGGCGGGTCCAGGCCGACGGTCGGCTCGTCCATCAGCAGAATGCTGGGCTCGTGCAGGAGGGAGCGCGCGAGTTCGACGCGGCGGCGCTGGCCGCCCGAGAGGCTGCGGGCGCGGTCGTCGATGCGGTCTTCAAGGTCGACCTGACGGAGTTCATGCTCGGTGCGCTGGCGAATCTCGGACCTGCTGAGACCATGCAAGCGCCCGTGGAACGCGAGGTTCTCGCGCACCGTCAGATCAAGGTCGAGCGTGGCCTGCTGGAAAACGAAGCCGATCGACGAGAGGGCCTTGACGGCCTCTCGCCGCATGTCAAAGCCCTGCACGTGCACGGTCCCCGAATCGGGCACGAACAGACCGGCAAGCAGCTGGAAGAGCGTGGTCTTGCCGGCACCGTTGGGACCGAGCAGCGAAACGTACTGGCCGGGTTCGATGGCGAACGACACGCCCTTGAGAGCGGGCCGGTTGCCGTAGCTCTTGGAGACCTTCTGGATCACGAGAAGCGGTTGGGTGCCCGTGGCGGTTTCAGGTGCGGTCATGGAGTCGAAGATCCGGAGTCGGTCGTGGAGCCCGCGGTGCCGGCGAGCAGGCCACCGTGCCGGTCGAGAAGACCGGTGCGAAAGGTGTTGATGACGGGGCTGTCGGGGGTGCGCGGACGGGGCAGGTCAACCGCCGCATCGTGCACCACACTCGAAGGCGGTTGCGACAGGAACAGGATCCGGTCGCCCAGGTAAATTGCCTCGTTCAGGTCGTGGGTTACGAACAGCACGGTCGTCGGCTGGGCCTGCCAGAGGTCAAGGAGGATCTCGCGCAACCGGTTGCCAACCGGCTGGTCGAGCGAGACGAACGGCTCATCGAGCAGCAGGAGCGCCGGGCGGATGGCAAAGGCGCGGGCGAGTGCAACGCGGCGGCGCTGGCCGCCGGAGAGACGGGTCGGATAGGCATCCAGATAGCTCCCGAGCTCCATGCGCTCCAGCAGTTTGACGCCGCGGCCGTCGGCGCGGGCCGGAGGGTCAAGCACGATGTCTACGTTGTCACGGACGCTCATCCAGGGGAGCAGGCGCGGCGTCTGGAACATGTAGCTGACCGCGGGGCGGGTCTGCGTGCTCTGGCTGTGGATGTCAACGGCGCCGTCGACCTCGCTATCGAGTCCCGCGGCGATGTTGAGGAGGGTGGTTTTCCCGCAGCCGGACGGGCCAAGGAGGCAGCAGAACTGGCCGACCGGAACGGTGAACTGCAGGTTCTCGATCGCGGTGTGCGGCGGCGTCCGGCCATCTCCTGCGAACCGCTTGCGGCGGATGTCGACGGTCAATCCTGCTGTTAACGCCACCGGGTGCACCGCCGTTCCAGTGGCGCCATGACACCATATTCGACCGCCATCATCACCACGACGAACGCGAGCGTATAGGCGAGAACCGCAGCGATGTCGAACAGCTGGAAGAACTCATGGAGCTTGAATCCGACGCCGTTGCTCCGGCCCAGCAGCTCCACTACCAGGACGATCTTCCAGATCAGGGCGATGCCGCCACGCGCGGCGGCCATGATGTAGGGGTACAGTTGCGGCAGGAAGAAGCGCAGGAAGGTGGTTCGCCGGTCGACCCGGAACACCCGCGCCACGTCCAGGAGTTCCCGGTCGACGGCCCGGGTGCCTTCCCGCACGGTGACTACGACGTTCGGGATCTTGTTGAGCGCCACCGCGACGATGGCGGCGACCTCGGTGAGGCCGAACCAGACGTAGCAGAGAATGATGAGGACCAGCGCCGGCATGTTGAGGAACAGGATGTGCCAGCCGTCGAGGATGATGTCCGCCCGTCGCCTCGCCCCCATCAGGATGCCGAGCGCCACCCCGATCACCATCGCCCCGAAAAACGCCGCCGCCACGCGCCAGAGCGTGACACTCAGGTGGTAGAGGAGACCTTCTTCGTTCAGGTGATACCACATCGTGTCGAGCACGACCCAGGGCGCCGGCAGGACTTGGCCGGACGGGTCGGCAAGAGTCGCGAGGCTCCAGACGCAAAGCAGCAGGACGAACGAGAAGATCCGCAGCGCGGCCGGTCCACCGGCGGCGCGACGCAGTCGCTCCCACGCGGTGGCGGCGACGTCTACGGTGCCGACTGCCACAGGGTGCCGTCCGCCATTTCAGGGTCCTTCCCAACCAGCGTCCGCCCGCCGATGTCGGCGAGAACGGCGAACGCTCTGTGAATGGCATCACTCGAATCCTTGGTCGGGTCGGGGATGCCGGCGCGGAATGCATCGCGGAGCGCATGCAACATCGCGTCGTCCTTGGCGCCGGTCCGTTTCCGGATGCGCTCCCATTCGCCGTCGTCAGCCGCCAGGATGCTGCGAGCGTCCCGCGTGGCAGCGAGGAAGCCGTTGAGCGCATCCGGGTTGGCACGCGCCCACGCTTCGCTGAAGACGTAGCCGATGAGGGGCAGGGTGTCGCCGACGCCCAGGCTTGGCAACACGTCCGGGACGGGAAGAATTTCCCGCATGCCTTGGGCACGCAGGCGCGCCGTGAAGTTCCAGAACGTGAGCACGGCATCCAGGTCTTCCCTGAGGAGCATCTGGTTGAGTAGGGGTGGGGCTCCGAACGACAGCTCCGCCGTGTCCGCCATGTCGCGACCGGCCGTCTTGAGACCAAACGCGCGCACCATCAGCCAGCTCTTGTCAATCGAGCTTCCCACGACTCCCAAGCGCCGTCCGCCGGCTAGTAGATCGTCCACGGTCTCGATGCCGCTGTCGGGATGGGCCATGATGCTTCCCGCGGCATTGGAATACGGGATCAACGTGAAATCCTTGCCAGCCCGACGCTGGCGGCTGACCCAGATCCAGTCGGTGACGATGATGTCGGCGGCATCCGAGAGGAGCGCGATCGCCGTCGCATCCTTGTTGGTCAGTGGAACGATCTCAAGGTCGAGCCCGTGCAGGTCATCGAGGCCGTGGTGCTGGACGACGTCGAGTTCCCAGTTCACGGTGCCGAACTTGAGCACGGCAACCCGGACCGTGTCCGTCGCTGCGGCCGCGGTCGCGAGGCATGCTTGCAGCGCGCAGATCAATGCCGCCAACACGGCTGGGCGGAGCGAGAAAGGCATCGGCGGAATCTTTCGAAACGTACTGTGAGGGAACGGGTACCGTTCGGTGACCGAATCGGTCTATATTTGTAAGGCAACATAGCGGTTCGGGCCAAAGGAGCGAATCGGTTTCGGTCCGGGCGCGCTGCCCGGACAGTCGGCGAAGGGGTTGACTCGGCTGCGATCCGCGGGCATTCTTGATTGCCTTGCCCTCGCGAAAACGAGGGCAGCGCGGCTTCGCGCGCGCTTTTTGACAGATGAAGATGAAAAGAGATGCGCAGGCGACGGCGTGTTGCGTGATCAACACGACACCGACGCAGTGCGCATCGACGGCCGGCATCGATTCGCGTCGATGCCGGAAGCTACGTGACGCATTGTGTCGGGTCACGGGTCCGGATTCCTAATCCGGACCACTCTCAAACCTGAGAGTCTGATCCTGGCTCAGAGCGAACGCTGGCGGCAGGCTTAACACATGCAAGTCGAACGAGAAGCCGGGCTTCGGCCCGGTGGACAGTGGCGCACGGGTGAGTAACGCGTGGGAACCTGCCCATGAGTGGGGAAAAACGGTTGGAAACGACCGCTAATTCCGCATACGCCCTACGGGGGAAAGGCTTCGGCCGCTCATGGATGGGCCCGCGTCCGATTAGCTAGTTGGTGAGGTAATGGCTCACCAAGGCGACGATCGGTAGCTGGTCTGAGAGGACGATCAGCCACATTGGGACTGAGACACGGCCCAGACTCCTACGGGAGGCAGCAGTGGGGAATATTGGACAATGGGCGAAAGCCTGATCCAGCCATGCCGCGTGAGTGATTTGAAGGCCCTAGGGTTGTAAAGCTCTTTCGGCGGGGAAGATGATGACGGTACCCGCAGAAGAAGCCCCGGCTAACTCCGTGCCAGCAGCCGCGGTAATACGGAGGGGGCTAGCGTTGCTCGGAATCACTGGGCGTAAAGCGAGCGTAGGCGGCCGCGCAAGTCGGGGGTGAAAGCCCGGGGCTCAACCCCGGAACTGCCCTCGAAACTGCGTGGCTAGAGGCCGGGAGAGGAGAGTGGAATTCCCAGTGGAGAGGTGAAATTCGCAGATATTGGGAGGAACACCGGTGGCGAAAGCGGCTCTCTGGAACGGTTCTGACGCTGAGGCTCGAAAGCGTGGGGAGCAAACAGGATTAGATACCCTGGTAGTCCACGCCGTAAAC